>NZ_JBDKSX010000007.1:0-9196 GCF_039680435.1 Mizugakiibacter sp.
CGGCCTGCCGCAGACGCAGCGCAAGGGCCGCAGCTACGCGCACCTGTCCGGTGCCGTCGCCGACGCGCTGCTGGTCGAGATCCTCGACGTCGCGCCCTGCTTCCTCGGCGGCATCGCCGGGCTGCGGCTGGCGCGCGGCCGCGCGCGCCCGCTGCGCTGGCACTGGGACACGCTGCGCGACGGCCAGCAGCGCCTGCTGCCGCAGCTCGAGCACGGCGCGCGCGTGGTCCGCGTCGATGCGCTGTGGTTCCTCGATCCCGAGCGCGCCGAGCTCGGTCCGCTGGACGGCCCCGTCGAGGAGGCCGCGCTGCTCGACGCGCCGCCGCTGGCGCCCGAGCACAGCGAGGCGCTGCGCGCGGCGCTGGCCGGTTCCGCGCTGGAAGGCCGCGTGCCGCCGCCGCGCGTGTTCGCCGCGCCGCAGCGCGCCGATCTGAAACCGAAGCCGGTGCTGACCCTGCACGCGCTGACCCGCCACGCGCGTCTCGCCGCCGGCACGCCGCCGCTGGCCTACGCGCGCCTCGCCTTCGACTATGGCGGCGAGCGCCTGCCCGGCCGCGGCGGCGAGGCGCTGGTGCGGCGCGTGCGCGACAACAAGCTGGTCGAGATCACCCGCCGCCGCGCCGAGGAACTCGCCGCGATGGAGCGCCTCGAAGCGCAGGGCCTGGCGCCCGCGGTCGATTGCGAAGGCCTGCCCTGGGATCTCGCCGACACCCTGCCCGAGGACGCCTGGCTGTTTCCGGGCAAGGGCTACGCCGGCGCGCTCGAGGTCAACACGCCGGCGCGCTGGCTGGCGCTGCGGCCGAAGCTGGAGCAGGACGGCTTCAGCCTCGACTACGCCTCGAGCTTCCCGTTCGAGGTGCTGGAAGGGCCGCCGCGCTGGTACGGCGTCGCCGAGCCCGACAAGGACGGCCACGCCTTCGAGCTGGAGATCGGCATCGAGGTCGAGGGCAAGCGCGTCAACATGCTGCCCGCGGTGGCGCAGGCGCTGGCCGAGCACCAGATCTCGCTGACGCCGGGCGCCAACGAAACCGACGATGCGGTCTGGTACGCGCCGGTCGACGAGCGCCGCCGCGTGCCGGTGCGCCTGAAGGTGCTGCGCGGCCTGCTGGCGCCGCTGGCCGAATACCTCGAACGCCCGCGCGACAAGCTGCACCTGCCGCGCGTGCAGGCCGGCCGTCTGGAGGAATTCGTCGAGGCGCTGCCGAAGAGCGGCACGCTGGACGCGCCGCCCGCACTGGCCGGCTTCGCGCAGCGCCTGCGCGAGGCCGCCGCGCACGCCTCCGATGCGGAGCCGGCCGGGCTGCGGGCGGAACTGCGCCCGTACCAACGCGAAGGCCTGCGCTGGCTGAACGCGCTGGCCGAAGCCGGCCTGGGCGGCGTGCTCGCCGACGACATGGGCCTCGGCAAGACCGTGCAGTTGCTCGCGCACCTGCTGGCGCTGAAGGAATCGGGCGCGCTGAAGAAGCCGGCGCTGATCGTCGCGCCGACCAGCCTGATCCCGAACTGGCAGGGCGAGGCCGCGCGCTTCGCGCCGTCGCTGCGCGTGCTGACCCTGCACGGCCCCGAGCGCGCGCAGGCGTTCGCGCGCCTCGGCGACTGCGACATCGTGCTGACCAGCTACGCGCTGCTGCCGCGCGACCTCGCCGCGATCAAGGGCCAGCGCTTCGCGCTGGTGGCGCTGGACGAGGCGCAGCAGGTGAAGAACCCGCGCACGCAGGCGCGCCGCGCCGTGCTGGCGCTGAAGGCCGCGCGCCGCGTGTGCCTGACCGGCACGCCGCTGGAAAACCACCTTGGCGAACTGTGGTCGCAGCTCGACCTGGTCGTGCCCGCGCTGCTCGGCGACGAGGGCGCATTCCGCCGTCACTACCGCCAGCCGATCGAGCGCTACGGCGACGCCGAATGCCAGGCGCGCCTGAACCGCCGCATCGCGCCGTTCATCCTGCGCCGCACCAAGTCCCAGGTGGCGACCGAGCTGCCGCCGAAGACCGAGATCACGCGCACCGTCACCCTCGAAGGCCGCCAGCGCGAGCTTTACGACAGCCTGCGCCTGACGCTGGCCGAGGAGCTGCGCGAGGTGATCGCGCAGCGCGGGCTGGAGCAGAGCGGCATCGTCGTGCTGGATGCGCTGCTCAAGCTGCGCCAGGTCTGCTGCGATCCGCGCCTGGTGAAACTGGAGGCCGCGCGCGGCGTGCGCGAGTCGGCCAAGATGGAAATGCTGATGGACATGCTGCCGGCGCTGGTCGCCGAAGGCCGGCGCGTGCTGCTGTTCAGCCAGTTCACCGAGATGCTGGGGCTGATCGCGCGCGAGCTCGACCGCCGCCACCTCCGCTACGTCACCCTCACCGGCGAGACGCGCGACCGCGCCGAGCCGGTGCGCCGCTTCCAGGAAGGCGAGGTGCCGCTGTTCCTGCTGTCGCTGAAGGCGGGCGGCGTCGGCCTCAACCTCACCGCCGCCGACACCGTGATCCACTACGACCCGTGGTGGAACCCCGCCGCCGAGGCGCAGGCCTCCGATCGCGCGCACCGCATCGGCCAGGACAAGCCGGTGTTCGTCTACCGCCTGATCTGCGCCGGCACCGTCGAGGAACGCATCGAGGCGCTGAAGGCGCGCAAGGCCGAACTGGCCGAAGCCGTCCTCGCCGGCGGCGGCACGCGCGACCGACTGGCCTTCGACGAGGCGGATCTCGAGGCGCTGTTCGCCTGAGCTGCCGGGCTCGGTGCCCGGGTAGCTACGAGAGGCGAGGTGCCGGCCAAGTTGCTGCCGACGTCTCGCCGTGCGGGGGAATGAGCAACCTCGAAGGGCGGCGCGGCGATTCGGCATTCGCAACTGCAGAAGCGAAGGAGCGGGGCGTGCGCGGCCCCTGGGCTGCTCGGCGATCGACACGCATTCGGGATGCGGTGCGAGTCACGGCTCCCGCCGCATCCCGTTCGCCTCAAGTCCTTCGAGGTAGGACTGCCAGTTCTTTTCGTAGTCGCGGCCGAGTTCGTACAGCGTGCCCCAGGCGAAGATGCCGGTGGCGTGGCCGTCGTCGAAGCGCAGCAGCACGCCGTAGTTGCCGACCGGCTCGATGGCGTCGATGTTGACGTGGCGCTTGCCGGCGACCAGCACGCGCTGGCTGGGGTGGTGGCCCTGCACTTCGGCGCTGGGCGAGTGCGTGCGCAGGTATTCGCAGGGGAGCTGGAAGCGCTCGCCGCTTTCGAAGGCGACTTCGAGCGTGTGCGAGGCGCGGTGCAGGACGAGGTCGGTGGGATGCGGCGTGTGGGTCATCCGCCTAGTCTAGCGGCGTGCGCGCAGACGCGGCCTGGCCTGCGTCAAGCGGACGTGCGCTTCGCCGCGCCGTGATGGCGGATCCGTAAGGGATGGAGACCGGCGCGGCGAACAATCGCATCCCGCCTTCACCCCGCCGCTCTTTCGCCCCCGGCGGGAGCGGGATCCGCTGGGGGCGATCTTCGGGGCGACGCGCCTGCGCTCAGTGCGCGCGGCCGACGCCGGAGTCGCCCTGTTCCAATGCGGGCGCGGCGCCGGCGACGTCGAGCAGCGCTTGCGCGTAGGGCTCGTCGAAGCTGACTGTGGAGACTTCTTCCCAGGCGAAGAACGACGGCTCGCGCAGCCATTCGGCGTCGGGGGTGATCTCCTGCAGGTTGAAGCCGTCGTCCTCGACGTTAAGCAGGCGGCCGATGTAGCAGACCTCGGACTCGTCCTCGCTGTCGACGTGCACGCCGACCACCGGCGCCTGCAGGCTGGCGGCCTCGACCACCTGGCCGATGTCGTCCAGGGGGAAGCCGCGCGGCAGGCGCGGCACGATGCCCTTCAGCGCCAGCGCCTTCTCCATGAAGACGTGGTGCTTCTCGGGCGCCTCGAGCTCGGTGATGTCGCGGTGGCGCAGGGCGTACAGGCCGTCGAAGCCGATCGAATCGCCGACCACCCACAGCAGCACGAACTCGCGGCCGATGCCGGCCACGTAGCCGCAGAAGCTGCCGTGCTCCAGCTCGCCGCGCCAGACGCGGACGAGCTGATGGTGCTGGTGCGCCTCGCGCAGTCGCGCGCGCAGGCTGTTGGTCTTGAGCGGAATGACGGTACCCATGGCTTGGCGAGTCTAGCAGCTCGGGCGTTAAGGGGCCCCTGCCTGGGTCGCCATCCCCGCGGACGTGTGAGCGTAAAGCATTGTTTCGAAAAGACAATCTGTTTTCGCGGGGGCGGCGTCCAAGGGGCCGCTCCGGGCCTCAGAGGATGTAGCGGCTGAGATCCTCGTCGCCGACCAGCTTGCTGAGCCTTTTGTCGACATATTCGGCGTCGATCGTATATTTTTCGCCGCTTTTGTCCGCAGCCTCGTAGGAAATCACCTCGAGCAGCCGTTCCATGACGGTGTGCAGCCGGCGGGCGCCGATGTTCTCGGTACGCTCGTTGACCTGATGGGCCACCTCGGCCAGGCGGTCGATGCCGGAGTCGACGAATTCCAGCGTCACGCCCTCGGTGCCGAGCAGCGCCACGTACTGCTTGGTCAGCGCGTTGTTCGGCTCGCGCAGGATGCGCTTGAAGTCGTCGACGCTGAGCGCCGACAGCTCGACGCGGATCGGCAGGCGGCCCTGCAGTTCCGGGATCAGGTCGGACGGCTTGGCCAGCGAGAACGCGCCCGAGGCGATGAACAGCACGTGGTCGGTGCGGATCGGGCCGTACTTGGTGGACACGGTGGAGCCTTCCACCAGCGGCAGCAGGTCGCGCTGCACGCCCTCGCGGCTGACCGAGGCTCCGCCCCACTCCGAGCGCTGGCTGATCTTGTCGATCTCGTCGAGGAAGACGATGCCGTTCTGCTCGGCGGCCGTCACGGCCTGCTCGCGCACCTCGTCCTCATTGAGCAGCTTGCCGGCCTCTTCCTCGACCAGCAGCGGCCGCGCGGCGCGGATCGTCAGCTTGCGCTTCTGCGTCTTCGCGCCGGACAGGTTCTGGAACATCGAGCGCAGTTGCTGGCTCATCTCCTCCATGCCGGGCGGGGTCATGATCTCGATGCCGACGTTCATGGCGACGTCGAGTTCGATCTCGCGCTCGTCCAGCGCGCCCTCGCGCAACTGCTTGCGCAGCTTCTGGTGGGTGTCGCCGGCATCGGCGGCGGCCGGTGCCGGCTGGTCCCAGCCGCTGGCCTGGCGGCGCGGCAGCAGCGCGTCGAGGATGCGGTCCTCGGCGCGGTCCTCGGCCTGGCTCTTCACGCGCGCCTTGGCCTGGTCGCGGGTCAGCTTGTAGGCGACGTCGGCGAGGTCGCGCACGATCGACTCCACGTCCTTGCCGACGTAGCCGACCTCGGTGAACTTGGTCGCCTCGACCTTGACGAACGGCGCGTTGGCCAGCGTCGCCAGGCGGCGCGCGATCTCGGTCTTGCCGACGCCGGTCGGGCCGATCATCAGGATGTTCTTCGGCGTCACCTCGTCGCGCATCTCGCGCGGGAGCTGCATGCGCCGCCAGCGGTTGCGCAGCGCGATGGCGACGGCGCGCTTGGCGTCGTGCTGGCCGACGATGTAGCGGTCGAGTTCGTTGACGATTTCGCGGGGGGTCAGTTCGGACATGGGTTGCCTTCGAACGTGTTGGAGCGAGCGCGCTCGCGAGCGGGTGCGCGTCGGCGCGCGGGTTGCCTGCGCGCAGGCGCCTACAGCTCCTCGATGCTCACGTTGTGGTTCGTGTAGATGCAGATGTCGCCGGCGATCTTCAGCGCCTTCTCGACGACGCTGCGCGCGTCCAGCGTGGAGTTCTCCAGCAGCGCCTTGGCCGCGGCCTGTGCGTATGGGCCGCCGGAGCCGATCGCGATCAGGCCCTGCTCCGGTTCCAGCACGTCGCCATTGCCGGAGATCAACAGCGAGGTGTCGCGGTCGGCCACCGCCAGCATCGCCTCGAGGCGGCCGAGGCGGCGGTCGGTGCGCCATTCCTTGGCCAGCTCCACCGCGGCGCGCGTGAGGTTGCCGCCGTGCCGGGTCAGCTTCTCCTCGAACAGCTCGAACAGGGTGAAGGCGTCGGCGGTGGCGCCGGCGAAGCCGGCCAGCACGTCGCCCGCGCCGAGGCGGCGGATCTTGCGCGCATTGGCCTTCATCACCGTGTTGCCCAGCGTGACCTGGCCGTCGCCGCCGATCACGAGCTTGCCGTCGCGGCGCACGGAGAGGATGGTGGTGGCGTGGAACGATTCCATGGATGGGCTCCTGCGGCGGAAACGCAAAGCTGGGGACGCGGTAGCGGGAATCCAAGGCGCAGCGCCGGGTGCGTGCCTCGAGGACGACCTCGGGCACCAGGCTTTCTTCCCTGCCCGCCGGGAAGACGGTGGGGTAATTGAGCACGGGGGCGCGGCGAGCGCTTGCTCGTATCGATCGCGAGAGAGCCGTCCTGCGGACGGCATCCCTCGCCCCAGCCCCCCCCCCCCCGGCGGGGAGAGGGAGTCTGAGCAGCGCCTCGCCGCGTGGGAGAGGGGAATGCGTTGACTGCTCGCCCAGGACACGGCGGTGCGGCAGCTGCGCGGCAGGTGCGATGACGCACGCACCGGGGGCGAATGCAGGCGCGACGCCGTTCACTTGCCCCGCGGAAGAGGAAGTCGAGCGCTACTTGCGCCGCGCGCGCGGATGCGCCGCGTCGTAGACGCGTGCCAGGTGCTGGAAGTCGAGGTGGGTGTAGATCTCGGTGGTGCCGATGTCGGCGTGGCCGAGCAGCTCCTGCACCGCGCGCAGGTCGCCGGAGGATTCCAGCAGGTGGCTGGCGCAGGAATGGCGCAGCAGGTGGGGATGGATGCGCTTGGCGATGCCCTGGCGCAGCGCCAGCGTCTTCAGCCGCGCCTGCACCGCGCGCGGCGTCAGCGCGGTGCCCTGGCGCGAGGCGAATACCGGCGCATCCGGCGTCGCGGCGACGGCCGCCGCCAGCGCGCGCAGCGCCGCGCAGGCGTGCCGGCCGACCGGAACGATGCGCGTCTTGCTGCCCTTGCCGACGACGCGCGCCAGGCCCTCGTCGAGATCGAGCGCGCCCCAGCGCAACCCGACCAGTTCGGACAATCGCAGGCCGCTCGAATAGAACAGCTCCAGCATCGCGCGGTCGCGCGGGCCGAGTGCGCCGGCGACGGGCAGCTCGACCAGCGCGCCGGCCTCGTCGGTGTCCAGCACCTGCGGCAACTTGCGGCGCACCTTGGGCGCGCGCACGCCGGCGGCGGGGTCGTGCGCCAGCGCGCCGCCGCGGGCGAGGAAGCGGAACAGGCCGCGGCAGGTGGACAGCACGCGCTGCAGGCTCTTCGGCGACAGGCCGGCGCGATGCTCGGCGGCGACGAAGGCGCGCAGCAGGTCGGGGGTGAGCGCGTCGAAGCGCGCCGGCCCGCGCGCCTGCATCCAGCGCGCGAGCTTGTCGAGGTCGCGCCGGTAGCCGCTCAGCGTGTGCGGCGAGTAGCGGCGCTCGACGGCGAGGTGGTCGAGGAAGCGGGCGATGCCGTCGGCGGGCGCTTCGAGCACTTCACGCCTGCGGGAAGCGGACCAGCGCGGTCGCGACCGCCTCCGCGATCAGCTTGAGGAAGATCGTGCCCATGCCGGGATGGAAGCGGTTGGCGTCGTCGCTGCCGATCGCCAGGATGCCGGCGTCGGCGATGCGCATCAGCGCGGCCGAGCGCACCGTGCCGGCCTGCTCGCCGAACAGGTGCTCCAGCTTGTCCTGCGCGAGCCGCCCGCACAGCGGTTCGCCGCGCGCGAGGAATTCGGCGAATGCCGGCAGCGCGCCCGCGCCGGCGGGCTCCAGCAGCAGCCACGGCGCCACCGGCAGCTCGGGATCGGCGCGGAACAGCAGCAGGCACACCTGGCCGGTGTCGAAATCCTCGGTCAGGCTGGCCACCACCGTGCGCACGGTTTCCTCGAGCGAGGACGCGCGCATCAACGCCAGCGTCAGCGAATGCACGCGCACCATCAACTGCTCGTTGTCGCCGGCGACCTCGATCAGCTCGGCCAGGCGGCGCGTCAGCTCGCGGTTCTTCTCGCGCAGCACTTCGAGCTGGTAGCTGGCCAGCGAGGCGGCGGAACCGTGTTCGCGCGGCACCAGCAGCGACAGCGCAAGGTCGGGGAAATCCTTGAGGAAGTGCGGGTGGCCGCGCAGGTAGGCGGCCACGTCCATCGCTTCCAGGCCGTCCTTCAGGGTCATCTCGGCCATGCGTGCACCTCGTGAGACGTTGCGCGAAGTGTGGGCGTTCGTGCCCGCGCGCGCAACGGCGCGGGAGCGGCTCAGTCGAGGTATTCGCCCTCGTAGACGAACGCCGCCGGCCCGCTCATCCACAGCGGGTGGTCGAGGCCTTCCCAGGCGATCGTCAGCGTGCCGCCGGGCAGCGCCACGCGCACGCGCGGGCCGACGCGGCCGCGCCGGCGCAGCACCGCGACCGCGGCGCAGGCGCCGGTGCCGCAGGCCAGCGTCCAGCCGGCGCCGCGCTCGTGCACGCGCAGGCGCAGCGCGTCGTCGCCGAGCACCTGCGCGAAGCCGGCGTTGGCGCCGGCGGGGAAGCGCGGATGCGCGGTCAGCGCGGGGCCGAGGCGGTCGATGCGCGGATCGGCCGCGTCCGTCACCTCGACCACGGCGTGCGGATTGCCCATCGACACCGCGCCGATCTGCACGATCTCGTCGCCCAGTGCCAGCGCGTAGCGATCGGATTCCGCGGGCGCGTCGAACGGAATGCGCGCCGGCGCGAACTCGGGCAGGCCCATGTCCACGGCGATCGCGCCGTCGGCATCGAGCCGCACCGCGACCGATCCCGACGGGCTCTGCAGGCGCGTCACGCCCGCGCCGAGCGCGCCCGCGCGGTGCAGCCACGCGGCCACGCAGCGCACGCCGTTGCCGCACTGCTGCGCATGCGTGCCGTCGCTGTTCCAGATGTCGTAGGCGTAGGCGCAGGCCGGGTCGTCGGCCGCCTCGATGGTCAGCAGCTGGTCGAAGCCGATGCCGCGGTGGCGGTCGCCCATGCGCGCGACGCGCGACGCGTCCAACGGCGGCCGGCCGGCACGCGCATCCAGCACGGCGAAGTCGTTGCCCGCACCGTGCATCTTGGTGAAGGCGAGGCGCATGTCAGCCGCTGCTGGAAGCCGGTGCCGGCGCCACGGAAGCGGCCGGCGCGGGCAGCGCGCTGCTGGCGGCGGGCGCCGGCGCGGCCGACCCGGTCGGCCGCACCAGCGGACCCTTGTTGCCGCAGCCGGCGAGCGCGGCGGC
>NZ_JBDKSX010000008.1:0-4876 GCF_039680435.1 Mizugakiibacter sp.
GCCCTCGCCGCGCAACGGCGAGCGCGCTTCCATCAGCGCCAGCAGGTCGGCGACCAGCGGCCGCAGGGTCTCCGGTGCGCGCAACGCGGCGGCGGCGAGGCGCGGCGTCGCGCCCAGCTTCAGCATGGCGCGGCCGAGCGCGGTGATGCGCTGCGCGTCGTCCAGCGCGCCGAGCCGCTGCAGCAGTTCGCGCGCCTGCGCCAGCGCGCCGGCCGGCGGCGCTTCCAGCCACGGCAGCGCGCCGCTGCTGTGCGCCGATATGCCCCAGGCCGCGAGTTCCAGCGCCAGTCCGGACAGCTCCACCTGCGCGATCTCCGGCGTGCGCGCCGGTTCCAGGCGTTTGCTTTCCGGCCACAGCCGATAGGCCACGCCCGGCGCGACGCGGCCGGCACGGCCGGCGCGCTGGTCGGCGGAGGCTTGCGAGATCGTCACCGTTTCCAGCCGCGTCAGGCCGGAGTGGGGATCGAAGCGCGGCTCGCGCGCCAGGCCGCTGTCGACCACCGCGCGGATGCCGGGCAAGGTCACGCTGGATTCGGCGACGTTGGTGGCAAGGATCACGCGCCGCGTGCCCGGCTCGGCCGGCACCAATGCGGCGCGCTGCTCGGCCAGCGACAGCTCGCCGTGCAGCGGCAGCACGTCGAGCGCCGGCGCATCGAGGTTCGCCAGCACGTCCTGCGCGCGCGCGATCTCGCGGCGGCCGGGCAGGAACACCAGCACGTCGCCGTCGGTTTCCGTCAGCGCCAGTTCGACCGCGCGGCGCAGGTGCGATTCCCACGGCTCCGGCGTGCGCGCCGGCGGATAGGCGACGCGCACCGGGAACGCGCGCCCGGGGCTGGCGATGCGCGGCGCGTCCAGCCAGCGCGCGACGCGCTCGCCGTCCAGCGTCGCCGACATCACGACCAGGCGCAGGTCGGGCCGCAGCGTCGCCTGCACGTCCAGCGCCAGCGCGGCGCCGAGGTCGCCCTGCAGGTGGCGCTCGTGGAATTCGTCGAACAGCAGCGCGCCGACGCCGGCCAGCTCCGGATCGTCCTGCAGCATGCGCGTCAGGATGCCCTCGGTGACCACCTCGATGCGCGTCGCCGCGCTCACCCGCGCCTCGAAGCGGATGCGATAGCCAACCGTCTGCCCGACCTCCTCGCCGAGCTGGCGCGCCATGAACTCCGCCGCCGCACGCGCGGCCAGCCGGCGCGGCTCCAGCATCACGATGCGGCGCCCGGCCAGCCAGGGTTCGTCGCGCAGCGCCGGCGGCACCTGCGTGGTCTTGCCCGCGCCCGGCGGCGCTTCCAGCACCAGCCGCGTGCCGGCGGCCAGCGCGGCGCGGATCTCGGGCAGCAGCGGGGTGATCGGAAAGGCGGGGGCGCTCATCGCGCGCGCATGGTACACGCCGCCGCCAGCCGCGATAATGCGCGGCCCGCACGGAGGTCCGCATGGAACTGGTCGACATCGGCGCCAACCTCACCCACGAATCCTTCCGCCACGACCTCGACGCCGTGCTCGAGCGCGCGCGGGCGCACGGCGTGGTGCAGATGGTGGTGACCGGCGCCAGCCGCGACGGCAGCGAGCACGCGCTGGCGCTGGCGCGCGCGCATCCCGGCGTGCTGTACGCCACCGCCGGCGTGCACCCGCACCACGCGACCGACTACGACGCCGACACCGACGCGCTGCTGCGCAAGCTGATCGTGCACGACGAGGTCAAGGCGGTCGGCGAGACCGGCCTCGACTACTTCCGCAACTACTCGCCGCGCGAGGTGCAGTTGCGCGTGTTCGAGCAGCAGTTGGCGATCGCGGTCGAGCACGGCAAGCCGCTGTTCCTGCACCAGCGCGACGCGCACGCCGACTTCCTCGCCCTGCTGAGAGAGGCGCGCGACCGCGTGCCGGCCGCGGTGGTGCACTGCTTCACCGACAGCCGCGAGGCGCTGTACGCCTACCTCGACCTCGACTGCCACATCGGCATCACCGGCTGGATCTGCGACGAGCGCCGCGGCACGCACCTGCGCGAGCTGGTGCGTGAGATCCCCGCCCACCGGCTGATGCTGGAGACCGACGCGCCCTACCTGCTGCCGCGCACGGTGCGTCCGCAGCCGGCGCACCGCCGCAACGAGCCGATGTACCTCGCGCACATCTGCGAGGAGGTGGCGCGCGATCGCGGCGAGGACGCGCAGACGACCGCCGCCGCCAGCACCGCCACCGCGCGCGCGTTCTTCGACCTCGCCGCGACGATTCGCGGCTGAAGCCGCTCCCACGCGGAAGACCGCGGGGACGGATCCGCCGTCGCAACGCCGGCATCCGGGATCGCGCATGCGGCGGCGGCGCTTCGCTTCGACGCACGCCGAAGCGTGGACTGCGGTGCTGCGCTAGCATGCCGGCATGCACGCATTCCCCACGCGCTACCAGCTTGCCGAACTCGGCGCGCTGCTCGCCGATCCGTCGCGCGCGGCGATCGTGCTGGCGCTGACCGACGGCAGCGCACGCCCGGCGGGCGAGCTGGCGCGCGTGGCCGGCGTCGCGCCGGCCACGGCCAGCGCGCACCTGCGGCGGCTGGTCGCCGGCGGGTTGCTGGCGGCGCTGCCGCAGGGCCGGCATCGTTACTACCGCATCGCCAGCGAAACCGCGGCGCAGGTGCTGGAAACGCTGCCGCTGCTGCACGCGCGCCCCGCGCACAGCGCGCGCGCGCCGCGCGACGATCCCGCGCTGGCCTACGCGCGCACCTGCTACAGGCACTTGGCCGGACAACTCGGCGTGGCCGTCTACGACTGGCTGAGCCGCGAGGGCGACCTCAAGCTCGGCGCGGACGCGCTGCAGTTCGACCGCGACGCGCTGCAGTTGACCCCACGCGGCGCGGCGCGGCTGCGCGAGGCCGACCTGCTCGCCGACGACGCGCATGCCGCCGGGCTGCGCGGCCGCGCCTGCCTCGACTGGACCGAACGCCGCTTCCATCTCGGCGGCACGCTGGGCGTGCAGTTGACCGCGCGCATGCTCGAACGCGGCTGGCTGCGCCGAACGGGACAGACGCGCGCGCTCGCGCTGACGCCGCCGGGCCGCGCCGGGCTGCGCCGGCTGGGCGTGGCGGTGGACGATCGCGGATGAAGCTCCCGCCGCCACGAGCACGCAGAGTGGACGTAGGGTGGGCTGTAGGGTGGGCTTCAGCCCACCATCGCAACGTCATCGAACGAGGCATTGGTGGGCTATAGCCTACCCTACGCCCACCCTACGGCCCGCCCTGCGCCCACCCTGCCGCGTGCCTGCGGTTGGCGCCGGCGCGGGAGACATCGGCTCCGACCGCCTGCGCGGAAACCCCCGGGTCAGCGCCTGCGCCCCACGCGCACGTGGAACTGCCAGCGCACTTCGCGCGGCGTGTCCGCATCGCCCCACGCCGCCGCGAGATCCGGCGCGACGACGGCCACCGGATCCTCGCCGCGCGCCTTGAGGTAGCGCTGCGTGGCCGACCACGAGCGCAGGTAGGCGAGGAACTGCGCCAGCGTCCACTCGACGCGCATCGCGAACGGCGGCGCTGCGATTTCCTCGAACGGGAACGCCAGCGTACGGTAGCCGCTGTCGACCAGCGGCCGCTCCGGCGGCCAGTACGCGCCGAGCATGTCGATGTAGAGGCGGTCCTTGACCGCATCCACCGCCGCGTCGACGCTGCAGTCGGCGTAGGCCGTCGCCGCGACCACGCCGCCCGGCTTCAGCACGCGCTGCACCTCGGCGTAGAAGCGCGCGTGGTCGAACCAGTGCAGCGCCTGCGCGACGTTGACCAGGTCGACGCTCCCGTCGGCGAAGCTCGACTGCTCGGCGGGCTCGACGCGGTACTCGACGCGCGCGTGCGCTTCCGCGTTGGCGACCTGCGCCGCGCTGGGATCGGTGCCGACCACGCGCGCGAAGTGCGCCGCCAGCGCGACCGTCGCCTGGCCGTTGCCGCAGCCGGCGTCCCAGGCGAGTTCGCGCGCCGGCGCCTGCGCGGCGAGCCACGCATAGAGTTCCGGCGGATAGTGCGGACGCGCGTCGCGATAGATCGCGGCGTGGCCGGAGAAGTGGTCCTTGAACGGCATGCACGTATCCCGGGCGGGAACGCGAGGATAGTGGGGCGGGCCACGGCCTGCCAACGCGTGCGTCGCGATCCGAAAGGCCCTTGACGCGGATGGCCGCAGACATGGCCGTTGCCGGCCCGCGCGCATCCGCATCGATCCACACCCGCCAGCCATCACGAGGCCGGCAGCGTGCGCTCCGCGCACGTTCCGCCTCGCGTCGTGCGCAAAGCGCACACGGGCGGGTCGAGACCCGCCCTATGCGAGCGTGCGCGCCGCGCCGGGCGCGAGGCCGTCCAGCGCGTAGTCGCCGATGCGGGTGCGGACCAGGCGCAGCGTCGGCAGGCCGACGGCGGCGGTCATGCGCCGCACCTGGCGGTTGCGGCCCTCACGGATGGTGATCTGCAGCCACGCGGTCGGCACGCTCTTGCGGAAGCGCACCGGCGGATCGCGCGGCCACAGCCAGCCGGGCGCCTTCGCCAGCAGTTCGACCTCGGCCGGGCGGCAGCGGCCGTCGTTCAACACCACGCCGCGGCGCAGCGCCGCCAGCGCGGCCTCGTTCGGCACGCCTTCCACCTGCACCACGTAGGTCTTCGGTGCGTGCTTGCGCGGATCGGTGAGGCGGTGCGCCAGCGCGCCGTCGTCGGTGAGCAGCAGCAGGCCTTCGGAGTCGAAGTCGAGACGCCCGGCCGGATAGACGTCCTTTTGCGCGACGAACTCGGCCAGCGTGCGCCGCCCTTCGCGGTCGGTGAACTGGCAGAGCACGCCATAAGGTTTGTTCAGCGCGATCAGCATGCGGGTGGCTCGTCTTCGCGTGGCGCGCGCCGCACGTCTTGTCTCCCTCTCCCTAG
>NZ_JBDKSX010000009.1:0-2833 GCF_039680435.1 Mizugakiibacter sp.
GGCCCGGCGCGAACGCGGCGAGGCGTTGCGGCAGCGCCTCCAGCGCCAGCGCGGCGTGGCCGTCGGCGACCGCGCGCGCGGCCAGCGCGGCGGCGGCGCCGACCAGCGCGTCGCTGTCGGGATGGAGGCGCAGCACCGTGCGGCCGAGCGCCGCGTCGACGTCGCGCAGGAAGCCGCCTGCGTGCAGGCGTTCGAGCAGCTCGGCGGCCATCACGCGGCCTCCGCGGCGGCGCCGTCGAACAGCGCGTCCATCGCCTCGATCAGCGCGCGCGGCGGGCGATGGGCGTGGATGCCGCCGGCCGGCAGGCCGCGCACGAACAGGTAGTACGCGCCGCCGATATGGCGGTCGTAGTCGTAGTCCGGCAGGGTGGCGCCGAGCCAGCGGTGCAGCGCCAGCGTGTACAGCAGGTACTGCAGGTCGTAGTCGTCGGCGCGCACCGCGACGGCCAGCGCGTCGTCGTCGTAGGCGGGCAGGCGGTTGGTCTTGTAGTCGACGATCCAGTAGCGGCCGGCGTGTTCGAAGGCGAGGTCGATGATGCCGGTGAGCAGGCCGCGCAGCGTTTCCGCGCTGTGCGCCAGGCCGGCGCGATCGGCCAGGTGGCCGTGCGCCTGCAGCAGCGCCAGCAGCGCGTCGCTGCGCGTCGGCGCGAGGCGCAGGTGGAATTCCATCTCGGCGCTGCGCCGCGCCGGCGCCAGCTCGGCGAGGCGCACGCCGCAGGGCAGCGGTGCGTTCAGCGTCGCCGCGGCCAGCGCGCCGACGCGCTCGCGCAGGCGCGCCAGCGGCACGCCGGGCGGCGGCTGCAGGCCTTCGCGGCGCAGGCAGCGCTCGATCAGCGCGTGCTCGGAAGGCGGCGCCTCGCGGCGGTCGCGCCAGGCGGCGAAGTCGGCCTCCTCCAGCACGGCGTGGAAAGCGGAGCCGAAGCGCGCGCCGGCCAGCAGGCGGTCCAGCGCGTCGCGCTCGGCGTCGGCCTCGTCGCCGCGGTCGTCGTCGGCGGCGCCCGGCAGCACCTCGGCGCGCGCCGCGCCGTCGTGATGGGCGAGGCGGGTGAACGACCAGGTCCACCAGCCGCGCTCGATGGCGCCGGCGAAGGTGCGTGCGGCGTGCGCTCCGGCCGCGGCGGGCGCGGCGGCGAGACGCGGCGGCGCGGCCGGCTGCGGCAGCGGCGCCAGCGCGACGCTGCCCGTGCCGCGCGCGACCAGCTCGCCCAGCGCGCGCGCGCAGCCGGCGGCGTCGAACGGCAGCGCGTCGTTTGCGCGGCCGGCGCGATGCAGCACCCAGCCGAGACCGGTCGCGTCGGCGGTGTTGACCGCGCCCCAGGCCAGCACGCAGGCGTACCTCGCGCGCGTCGCCGCGACGTACAGCTTGCGCACCTCCTCGGCCAGCGCCTCGCGCGCGTCGGCGGCGCGGATGCCGTCGTCGATCGCGCCGCCCAGCGCGGCGCAGGCCTGGCCGCGCGCGTCGTGATACCAGGCGATCGGCGGATCCTCGCGGCTGCGCGCGGCGTCGCGGCCGATGCCCGCGAACGGCAGGAACACCACGCCGTATTCGAGGCCCTTGCTGACGTGCACGGTGGCGACGCGCACCGCCGCCGCGTCGGATTCGAGGCGCAGTTGGCCGGCTTCGACGTCGGCGCCGGCTGCCTCGATGGCCTGCGCCAGCCAGGCGACCAGGTCCTCGGCGGCGAAGCTCGGCCGCTCCTGCAGCAGTTCGGCGAGCTGCAGGTAGTTGCTGACGCGGCGCGCACCATCGGCCAGCGCCAGCAGGCGCGGCGCGGCTTCGGCGACGCGCGCGTGCAGCAGCGGCAGCGGACCCTGCCGCTGCCAGTCCTCGCGCCAGCGCTGCAGGCGGTCGAGCACGTCGTCCCAGCGGCGCTCGTCCGTGTCCAGCGCGGCGATCGCGGCGGCGTCGTCGCCGAGCAGCAGCGTGGCCAGCGCGGCGCGCGCGCGGCCGGCGTCGGCGGGATCGAGCAGCGCCTGCAGCAGCAGGCGCACCTCGCGTGCTTCCTCGCTGGCGAACACGCTGGCCTGCAACTGGCAGACCGCGGCGACGCCGGCGCGTGCCAGCGCCCGCTGCATGTCGAGCGCCTGCGCGTTGGTGCCGACCAGCACGGCGAGGTCGCCGGCGCCGACGGGGCGCGTGCCGCCGTCCGCCTCGACGATCTGCGCCGCGCCACGCCGCGCGGCGTCCAGCAGCTCGACGATCGCGGCGACGCAGGCGGCCAGCAGCATGCGCTGCGCGTTGTCCTTGCTGCGCACCTTGCCGCCCTCGTCCGGCGGCAGCTCCCACACGGTCAGGCCCGGCGCGTCCTTGCCGTCGCGGCGCAGCGCACGCGCGCTGCGCGCCGAACGCGCTTCGGCGTAGTCGATGCCGGCCTCGACGAAGCCGCCGGCCGGCGCGAACAGCGCGTTGACCGCGCCGACCACGCCGGCGCCGGAACGGAAGTTGTCGGTCAGCGCGAGGTGGGGCGGCGCGGCGGCGGCGCGCGCGGCAAGGTAGGTGTGCACGTCGCCGCCGCGGAAGGCGTAGATCGCCTGCTTGGGGTCGCCGATCATGAACAGCGCGCCGGCATCGCCGCCGTACAGGCGGCGCAGGATCGCCCACTGCAGCGGGTCGGTGTCCTGGAATTCGTCGACCAGCGCGCACGGATAGCGCGCGCGCAGCGCGGCCGCGGCGGCTTCGCCGCGCGGCCCGTCCAGCGCCGCGGCCAGCGCGCGCACCGCATCCTGGTGGCCGAGCAGGCGCAGCGCGCGCTTGCGCGCGGCCAGCGCCGCCTCGGCGTGCGCGCGCGCCTCCAGCAGCAGGCGCGCGGCGGCGTCCCGGCGCGCCGCCCCG
>NZ_JBDKSX010000010.1:0-23241 GCF_039680435.1 Mizugakiibacter sp.
AATAACCCATGTCGAATCCTGCAGGTTGGAGGGTGGTGGCGTCAGTCGCCGAGCTGGGCCGACAGCTCGCCGCCGCGGCGGGTGGCGGCGGCGACCGCGGCGGCGACCAGCGCCGCGAAGCCGCCCGCGGCGAAGGCGTCCAGCGCGGCCTGGGTGGTGCCGCCGGGCGAGGTGACGCGCTGGCGCAGTGCGGCCGGCGGCTCGCCGTCTTCGCCGAGCATGCGGCCGGCGCCGAGGCAGGTCTGGATGGCGAGGCGGCGCGCGGTCTCGCGCGGCAGCCCCTGCCGCGCCGCCGCGTCCTCCAGCGCTTCGACCAGCAGGAAGAAGTAGGCCGGCCCGGAGCCGGACAGCGCGGTGACGGTGTCCATCTGCGCCTCGTCGTCGATCCACACGGCCAACCCGGCGGCGCCGAGGATGTGCTCGGCCTCGGCGCGCTGCGGCGCGCTGACGCGCGCGTTGGCGACCAGGCCGGTGGCGCCGGCGCCGATCAGCGCCGGCGTGTTGGGCATGCAGCGCACCACCGGCAGGCGCCCGCCCAGCCAGCGCTCGAGCTGGATGAGGCGGATGCCGGCGGCGATCGAGATCACCAGCGGCCGTCCGGCCAGCACGGTCGAGGCCAGCCCCTCGCAGACCTGGCGCATCATCTGCGGCTTGACCGCCAGCAGCAGCACGTCGGCGCCGCGCGCGGCCTCGGCGTTGTCGGCCCAGGCGCCGACGCCGAACTCGCGCGCCAGCGCCTCGCGCGCGTCGGCGCGCGGCTCGGCCACGGCGATCGCCGCGCCGGCGGTGCCGGTGCGCACCAGCCCGCCGATCAGGCTGCGCGCCATGTTGCCGCCGCCGATGAACGCGATGCGATTCATTGCACGTTTTCCCTGTCGAGATTCGCCTAGCTTAACCGCGCGGCCCGAACACGGCGCTGCCGATGCGCACCATGGTGGCGCCCTCGGCGATGGCGAGTTCGAAGTCGTCGGACATGCCCATGGACAGCGTATCGATATGCGGATGCTCGCGGGCGAGCGCGCCGAACAGCTCGCGCATGCGCGCGAACGCGGCGCGTCGCTGCGCCGGATCGGGGTGCGGTTGCGGGATCGCCATCAGGCCGCGCAGGCGCAAACCGCGCGCGGCGGCGACCGCGGCGGCGAGCCGCGGCACGTCGCCAGGCGCGCAGCCGGACTTGCTCGCCTCGGCGTCGACGTTGACCTGCAGCAGCACGTTCAGCGGCGGCAGGCCGGCGGGACGGTGGCGCGCCAGCGGTTCGACCAGCTTCTCGCGGTCGAGGCTCTGCAACCAGGCGAAATGTTCGGCGACTTCGCGGCACTTGTTGGACTGGAGGGGGCCGATGCAGTGCCATTCCAGCGTCAGGTCGGCCAGCTCGCGCTGCTTGGCGAGGGCCTCCTGGACGTAGTTCTCGCCGAACGCGCGCTGGCCGGCCGCGGCGAGCGCGCGCACGGCGGCGGCCGGCTGGGTCTTGCTGACCGCGACCAGCGCGACCGCGTGCCCGGCCTGCGCGGCGGCACGCTCGACGCGCGCGCGCACCGCGGCCAACGCCGCTGCCGGCGCGCTCACGCGCCCTCCGCGCGCCGCGCCGGGAGCGGCGGGGTGTGGGTATACTGCCCGCGGCCTGGGGCGCACGTCATTCGTTCCACAGTGGGGGTGTAGCGCATGGATATCGCCGAGCTGCTGGCGTTCTCCGTCAAGAATAAGGCTTCGGACCTGCATTTGTCCGCCGGCTTGCCGCCGATGATCCGCGTCGACGGCGACGTGCGCCGCATCAACATCCCCGCGCTCGACCACAAGCAGGTGCACTCGCTGGTGTACGACATCATGTCGGACAAGCAGCGCCGCGACTACGAGGAATTCCTCGAGGTCGACTTCTCGTTCGAGATCCCCGGCCTGGCGCGCTTCCGCGTCAACTCGTTCAACCAGAACCGCGGCGCCGGCGCGGTGTTCCGCACCATTCCCTCCGAGGTGCTGACGCTGGAGGATCTCGGCTGCCCGAAGATCTTCAAGGACCTGATCGCGCAGCCGCAGGGCCTGATCCTGGTCACCGGCCCCACCGGCTCGGGCAAGTCGACCACGCTGGCGGCGATGGTCGACCACATCAACAAGAACGAGTACGGCCACCTCCTCACCATCGAGGATCCGATCGAGTTCGTGCACACCGCGCAGAAATGCCTGATCAACCAGCGCGAGGTGCACCGCGACACGCACGGCTTCAACGAGGCGCTGCGTTCGGCGCTGCGCGAGGACCCGGACTTCATCCTGGTCGGCGAGATGCGCGACATCGAGACCATCCGCCTGGCGCTGACCGCCGCGGAAACCGGCCACCTGGTGTTCGCCACCCTGCACACCTCGTCGGCGGCCAAGACCATCGACCGCATCATCGACGTGTTCCCCGCCGGCGAGAAGCCGATGGTGCGCTCGATGCTGTCGGAGTCGCTGCGCGCGGTGATCTCGCAGACGCTGCTGAAGAAGGTCGGCGGCGGGCGCATCGCCGCGCACGAGATCATGGTCGGCATCCCGGCGATCCGCAACCTGATCCGCGAGGACAAGGTCGCGCAGATGTACTCGTCGATCCAGACCGGCCAGCAGTACGGCATGCAGACGCTCGACCAGTGCCTGCAGGACCTGGTGCGGCGCGGCCTGGTGGCGCGCCAGCAGGCGATGGACTACGCCAAGAACAAGGAAATCTTCAAGTGAGGGCGGGGCTCGGGACTCGGGGCTCGGGACTCGAAGGGCGACGCGAAATGCCGCCGGTGCAACTTAGCGCGGAGACAGGACGTACGGCTTCGGAACGCGGCTGGCGAGAATCGCTTTGCCGAGTCCCGAGTCCCGAGTCCCGAGTCCCGGGAGCGACCCCATGAGCGAGATCGATTTCACCTCCTTCCTCAAGCTGATGGTGCACAAGAAGGCGTCCGACCTGTTCATCACGGCCGGCGTCGCGCCCAGCATGAAGGTCAACGGACGCATCGTGCCGATCACGCAGAACGCGCTGACCGCGCAGCAGTCGCGCGACATGGTGCTGAACGTGATGACGCCCGCGCAGCGCGAGGAGTTCGAGAAGACCCACGAGTGCCAGTTCGCGATCAGCGTCTCCGGCGTCGGCCGCTTCCGCGTGTCGTGCTTCTACCAGCGCAACTGCGTGGGCATGGTGCTGCGCCGCATCGAGACCAAGATCCCGACCGTCGAGGAACTCAGCCTGCCGCCGATCATCAAGCAACTGGCGATGACCAAGCGCGGCATCATCATCTTCGTCGGCGCCACCGGCACCGGCAAATCGACCTCGCTGGCGGCGATGATCGGCTACCGCAACCAGAACTCGACCGGCCACATCATCACCATCGAGGATCCGATCGAGTACGTGCACAAGCACGAGGGCTGCATCATGACCCAGCGCGAGCTGGGCATCGACACCGACAGTTGGGACAACGCGCTGAAGAACACCCTGCGCCAGGCCCCCGACGTGATCATGATCGGCGAGGTGCGTACCCGCGAGACGATGGAGCACGCCATCAACTTCTCGGAAACCGGCCACCTGTGCCTGTGCACGCTGCACGCCAACAACGCCAACCAGGCGATCGACCGCATCGTCCACTTCTTCCCCGAGGACCGGCGTCCGCAGCTGTTCATGGACCTGTCGCTGAACCTGAAGGGCATCGTCGCGCAGCAGCTGATCCCGACCCCGGACGGCAAGGCCCGACGCGTGGCGATGGAGGTGATGCTGGGCACGCCGCTGGTCGCCGACTACATCCGCAAGGGCGATATCCACAAGCTCAAGGACGTGATGAAGGAATCCACCAACCTCGGCATGAAGACCTTCGACCAGAGCCTGTTCGAGCTGTACCAGGCCGGCGAGATCTCCTACGAGGACGCGCTGCGCCACGCCGACTCGGCCAACGAGGTGCGCCTGCGCATCAAGCTGGCGCAGGGCGGCGACGCGCACACGCTCAGCCAGGGCCTGGACGGCGTCGACCTGGTCGAGACCAACGATCCGGGGCGGCGCTTCTGAGCGGCCATCCCGGCGCCGCAGGAACGCGAAGGCCGCCCGAGGGCGGCCTTCGCGTCGATGGGGGCCCCGCGGCGCGCTAGTTCAGCGTGGTCGTGCTGCGCAGGCGCAGGCCGTGCGCGTTCAGCTCGAGCTGCGCATCGCCGCGGCGGATCCATTGCGCGTACATGGCGAACAGTTGGCGCTGGCGTTCGAGCTGCGCGCGCTGCGCGGGCGCCGTCGGCGCCTGCTGCGCGGCGGAGAGGCGCTGCATCAGCGTCGCCAGCGCGCTGTAGAACCTGCCGTCGAAGCTCATGCGCACCAGCGCGGCGCCGTCGCCGCCCGGCGCGCCGAGGTAGGCGGGCAGCGCGGCCATCGCATCCACGCCATTGCCGAGCGCCAGCGCGTGCGCGTCCATCGCCGCGTAGAGCGGGCCATTGGCGCCCGGCACGCCCCCGCTGGGCAGGGCGACCGGCTTGCCGTCGGCGGCGAGGCGGAAATCGCGCAGGCCCGGCACCGCCATCTTCGCCATGCCGAACAGCCCGGCGGGATTGTCGCTGGCGACCAGCAGGCGTGCGCCGAACTGCGGCATCGGCGTCGCCGGCGCCAGCGCGGCCGGTGCAGGCGTGGCGCCGCCGAGGTCGAGGCGAGCCAGGGTGAGGCGCAGGCCGAGCACGTTCGCCAGCGGCGGCACGGCCAGCCTGTCGAGCCCTTGGCGCAGTGCCGCGAAACCGGCGTTCAGCGGCTGCAGCGTGGGGCAGCGGAACGGCTGCGCGGCGACGGCGTCGGCCTGGGCGATCCAGAACTCGCGCAGTTTCAGCATCGGCAGCGCGAGCGCGATGTCGACCAGCCCGTCGCTCGTGGTGCTGCCCATGCCCGGCACCGGCTGGCGCAGCTTCTGCAGCGCGGCGACCAGCGGCGGCGCCAGGTCCGCGTCGATGCGCTGGTCGATGCGCTGCGCCGAGATCTCGGCATAGCCCATGCTGAGGCGCGGCGCCTTGGCGGCGACGCTGGCGAACTCGGCGGGGCAGGCGGGGTCCGCGCTCGGCGCGCCCAGGCCGAGCGCCTGCGCGTAGGCCCGCGTCAGCACGTCGCGAGGGTCGCCCAGCCGCGCCAGCAGGCGGGCGGTGTCGACGTAGCCGGCGCCGTTCGGCTTGTAGCCGCGCGCGTCGGCGAGATCCTCGAGGGTACCGGCGTCGGCCAGGCTCTTCGCCGGGCGCTGCAGCCCCAGCACCTCGCGCAGCGTCGGCGCGTCGAGTTGCGCGGGCACCAGCGTCGCCACCAGTTGCTTGTCGCGCTCGATCGCGAGCAGCACGCGCAGGTGGCTGTCGCCGCCGAGCTGCCAGTAGCTCTGGCCGTCGAGCGTGCCGACCGCCAGCTTGCGGCCCATGCGCTGCTCGATGCGGCCGACCAGCGCGCGGAACGCCGCCGCGTCGGCCAGTTCGACGCGCGCGACGGGCGCCAGGCCGACGCCGTAGAACGCGTAGTGCCCGCGCGTGTCCACGCCGGCCTGCCGCCATTTCTGCGGCGTGTCGAGGTTGCCGATCTCGGCGCCGACCGCATCCAGTGCCCGCGCGGTGTCGGGGTCCTTCTCGCGCAGCGCGTCGGCGAGCTGGCCGAAGCCGCCGAACTGCGCTTTCCAGAGGGTCGGCATGTGCTGCTCGTACGCCTGCAGCACCGCTTCGGGCAGCGGGTCCGCATTGGCGAACACGTAGGGCGTGTCGGCCGGCACGAAGGCGAGCGGGGCGTTCGGGTCGCGGTGCTTGCAGCCGGCCAGGGCCAGCGCCAGCGCGACACATGGAACCAGGCGGCGCGCGATCGTGCGCATGCGGACAACTCCCGTGGGGGCATCCCGCCGGCGAGTATGCCCGAGACGCGGCGGCGGATCAGCGGCCCAGCAGTTCGGCCAGCACCGCCATGCGCACGAACACGCCGTTGGCGACCTGCGCGAGGATGCGCGACTGCGGCCCGTCGGCGACCGCGTCGGCGATCTCGATGCCGCGGTTGATCGGGCCGGGGTGCATTACCAGGCAGCCCGGCCGTGCCAGCGCCAGGCGGCGCGCGTCGAGGCCGTAGCGCGCGAAGTAGGCGCCGTCGTCGGGCAGCGCGGCGTCGACGATGCGCTCCTTCTGGATGCGCAGCATGATCGCCACGTCGGCGCCCCGCAGCGCGGTGTCGAAATCCTCGCCGATGCGGCAGCCCGGGAACTCCGCCGGGTCGGGCTGCAGCGCCGGCGGCGC
Source organism: Mizugakiibacter sp. (assembly GCF_039680435.1). NCBI lineage: Bacteria > Pseudomonadati > Pseudomonadota > Gammaproteobacteria > Lysobacterales > Rhodanobacteraceae > Mizugakiibacter > Mizugakiibacter sp. The sequence continues at coordinate 6,226 of NZ_JBDKSX010000010.1, forward strand.
GCACAGGCGGATCTCGCCGACGCCGAGCGCGGCCAGCGCGTGCACGTCGGAGCGCGCCACGCGCGAGTGGCGGATGTCGCCGCAGATCACCACGGCCAGGTTCTCGAAGTCGGGGCGCTGCTGGCGGATGGTCAGCGCGTCCAGCAGGCCCTGGGTGGGATGCGCGCGCTGGCCGTCGCCGGCGTTGACCACGGCGACGGCGCTGGTCGCGTGGCGCGCCAGCAGTTCCGGCGTGCCGTTCTCCTTGTGCCGCACCACCAGCGCGTCGAGGCGCATCGCCTCCAGCGTGTGCAGCGTGTCGAGCAGCGATTCGCCCTTGTTGGTCGAGGACAGCGCAACGTCGAAGTTGACCACGTCGGCGCCGAGGCGCTTGGCGGCCAGTTCGAACGAGGTGCGCGTGCGCGTGGAGTGCTCGAAGAACAGGTTGAGCACGGTGCGCCCGGCGAGCAGGTCGCGCGGCGCGCCGTCGTGGCGGATCGCCTCCGCGCGGTCGAGCAGGCGCACTAGCGCGGTGCGGTCGAGGCCTTCGAGGGTGGTGAGGTGGCGCAGACGGTCGGTCATGGGTGCGAAGCGAGCCAGCTTTCCAGAATGACGGCGGCGGCCAGCGCGTCGATCGCCTGCGCGTCGCGGCGGCGCTTCAGGCCGGCGGCGCGCTGCGCGGCGAAGCGCTGCGCCGCCTCCTGCGAGGTGTGACGTTCGTCGGCGAGGTGCACGGGCAGGCGATAGCGCTTTTCCAGCCGGCGCGCGAACGCGCGCGCGCCGCGGCTGGCAGGCTGCTCGCCGCCGTCCAGGGTCAGCGGCAGGCCGACCACCAGCGCCTCGGGTTTCCATTCGGCCAGCAGCGCGTCGAGGCGGGCCCAGTCGGGATCGCCGCCCTGCGCGGCCAGCGTGTCGAGCTCGCGCGCATCGGCCGTGAGCCGGTTGCCCACCGCGACGCCGATCGTGCGCGTGCCGTAATCGAATCCGAGCACGCAACTCATGCGTGCCCGGCGTAACCGGTGAGCTGGGCGACGTCCACCCCGACCAGCGCGGCGGCGGCGCTCCAGCGCTGCTCCAGCGGCGTCTCGAACAGGATCTGCTCGCTGGCCTCGACGGTCAGCCAACTGTTGTCGCGCACTTCCTGCTCGAGCTGCCCGGCGCTCCAGCCGGCGTAGCCCAGCGCGACCAGCGCGCGGCGCGGCCCGCGGCCTCCCGCGATCGCCGCGAGGATGTCGCGCGAGGTGGTGATCGCCAGCCGCTCGCTGATGCGGAAGCTGGAGTCCCAGTCGCCGCTCGCCTCGTGCAGCACGAAGCCGCGCTCCGGCTGCACCGGTCCGCCGAACAGCACCGGCGCCTCGCTGATGCCGCTGTCCTCGCACGACAGCTTCATCTGTGCCAGCACGTCGCCGAGGCAGTAGTCGGAGACGCGGTTGACCAGCAGCCCCATCGCCCCTTCCTCGCCGTGCTGGCACAGGAAGGTGACGCTGCGCGCGAACTGCGAATCGCCGAGCGCGGGCATGGCGATCAGGAAATGGCCGGAGAGGAAGGTGGGCTCGCGCATGGCGACATTGTACGCGGAGCGGAGAGTAGGGAGTGGGGAGTAGGGAGACGGAAAGAAATGATGCGCAGCATGGAGCGTATGCCGCCATCATGGTCCCGCAGGATTTCCATCTCGTCATTCCGGCGCAAGCCGGAATCCAGTGCCTTTACGCACATTTGCATGACGGTTCTGCGTGGCGTGCTCTGCACGGTTCATCCAACTGGATTCCGGCTTGCGCCGGAATGACGGGCGTGCACTAAGCTTTTCCGTCTCCCCACTTCCTACTCCCTACTTCCCACTCCCCACTCCCTGCCCTCCTCACCGATTGCGCAGGATGTCGCCCGGCAGGAACTGCCAGGTGCGCGTGATGTACAGCTCGTCGATGCGGTCGTCGCGGTGCGGGAACGGCGGGAACGGCGCGGCCAGGCGCACGATGCGCATGGCGGCGTCGTCCAGCACCTTGTGCCCGCTGGACTGGATCACGTCGAGGCTCTTGATCGTGCCGTCGCGGTTCAGGCCGACGGTCAGCACCAGGTCGCCGTGCAACTGGCGGCGGCGCGCCTCGTCGGGGTAGTTCAGGTTGCCGACGCGCTCGATGCGCGTCACCCATGCCTTCATGTAGGCGGCGTAGGCGTATTCGCGGGTGTTGGCGGAGATGAACTTCTTGCGCGGGCGCTTGGCGTAGGCCTCGGCCTCCTGGCGCACCTCGGCGGCCAGCCGCGCTATTTCCAGACGGCGGTCGACGGCCAGCTCGGCGCGCTGCTGCGCGTCCAGCGGCTGCGCGCGACGGTCGGGGTCGCTGGGCGCGTGGTAGTCCGAGTGCGCGCGGGTCAGCACCTCGGGACCGCTGGGGTCGCTGCGCTCGGGCGCCGCGGGCGTCAGCGGCCGCGGCGCGACGCCCGGGTCGGACTTCGGCAGCGGGCTGGAGAACGGCTGCGACGGCCGGTGCGCGCGGTTGGAATCGCCGCCGCCGGCGTTGCTGGCCTGGGCGAGGAAGTCGGCTTTCTTCGGCGCCTCGGCGTTGGCCGAGGCCACCAGGGTCACGTCCAGCGCCGGCAGGCTCGGCCGCGGCTTGGCGAACTCGAAAGTGAGGCCGAGCGCCACCACCGCATGCACGATCAGCGAGAACAGCAGGGTGACGCCGAAGCGGTCGGCGCTGGTGCGGGCAGGGTTGCTCACGTACGGGCTTCGATCGCGTCGAACAACGTCCCGGCGATGTTAATGCCGAACTGCGCGTCCAGCTCGCGGATGCAGGTCGGGGATGTGACGTTGATCTCGGTCAGCCAGTCGCCGATCACGTCGAGGCCGACGAAGACCAGGCCGCGGCGTTTCAGCTCGGGGCCGATCTGCGCGGCGATCCAGCGGTCGCGTTCGCTCAGCGGGATGCCCTCGCCGCGGCCGCCGGCGGCGAGGTTGCCGCGGAAGTCGGTGCCCTGCGGGATGCGCGCCAGCGCGTACGGCACCGGTTCGCCGTCGACCATCAGGATGCGCTTGTCGCCCTTGACGATCTCCGGGATGTAGCGCTGCGCCACCGCGAGCTGGCTGCCGTCGCCGAGCACGGTCTCGAGGATCACGTTGAGGTTGGGGTCGTCGTGGCGGGTGCGGAAGATGCCGCGGCCGCCCATGCCGTCCAGCGGCTTGACCACGATCTCGCCGTGCTCGGCGGCGAAGCGCTTCAGCTCGTCGCGGTCGCGCGCCACCAGGCTGGGCGGGCAGCACTGCGGGAACTGCAGCGAGAACAGCTTCTCGTTGGCGTCGCGCAGGCCCTGCGGATCGTTCACCACCAGCGCGCCGGCGCGCTGGGCCAGCTCCAGCACCATGGTGTCGTAGAGGAACTGGGCGTCGAACGGCGGGTCGCAGCGCGCGAGGATCACGTCTGCCGCGCGCAGTTCCTGCCACTGCGCGTCACCCAGTTCGAACCAGCCCGCCGGATCGTCGCGCACGCTGAGCGGCGCCAGGCGTGCGCAGGGTGTGCCGTCGCGCACGGCAAGGTCGCTTCGCGTCATGTATAGCAATCGGTGACCGCGGCGCTGCGCTTCCAGCAGCATCGCGAAAGTGGAGTCCTTGCGGATCTTGATCTTGGCGATCGGGTCCATCAGGACGGCGACGGTCAGCGGCATGGGCGGTCTCCGGCGAATTCAGGCAGCGGCATAAATGTTTGCGGGCAGCCACTTAGGGGCTCAACTTGACAGCTTTGATAAACATTGGTTAAACAGCCGTCATCAGTCAGTGAGCGATGCGATCGGGCCGCGGACCGAGGGTGCCGGGGCCTGACGCAGTCGCGGGCGCAATGGACGGCAGCGGCACGCGACTTGCAAGCATATTTTGCCGAACCCTTGAGGTGGCGGCTGGGGGTCGAGAGTGGAAGACAACGCAAAACAGGGCGGCCTCACCGGGCTGCGCGTGATGGTCATCGACGATTCCAAGACCATTCGACGTACCGCCGAGACCCTGCTCAAGAAGGAAGGCTGCGAGGTGGTGACCGCGGTGGACGGCTTCGAGGCCCTCTCCAAGATCTCCGACCTGCAGCCGCACATCATTTTCGTCGACATCATGATGCCGCGCCTGGACGGCTACCAGACCTGCGCGCTGATCAAGAACAACCAGATGTTCCGTTCGACACCGGTGATCATGCTCAGCTCCAAGGACGGGCTGTTCGACAAGGCGCGCGGCCGCATCGTCGGCTCGGAACAGTACCTGACCAAACCGTTCACGCGCGAGGAACTGCTCGGGGCGATCCGTCGGCACGTCGAGCTGAAGTGACGACGGCGGGCTGCGCGCACCACAGGGGGTATTCATGGCACACATCTTCATCATCGACGATTCGCCGACCGACGTGCGCGTGTTCACCACGTTGCTGGAGAAGGCCGGGCACAAGGTGTCCAGCGCGGCCAGCGCCGAGGACGGCATCACCGCGGTCAAGCGCGCCAAGCCCGACCTGGTGATCATGGACGTGATCATGCCGGGCATGAACGGCTTCCAGGCGACGCGCACGCTGTCGCGCGACCCGGATACCGCGAACATCCCGATCCTGATCATCACCACCAAGTCGATGGAAACCGACCGCGTCTGGGGCCTGCGCCAGGGCGCGAAGGACTTCCTCACCAAGCCGGTGAGCGAGAAGGAACTGCTGACGCGCATCCACAACCTGCTTCCGAATGCTGCCTGAGGCCGCCGCCATCATGAGCGCTGGCACGTCGCTGATGCCGTTCGAGCTGCTTGCCGAGTACGAGCGCCGCAGCCTGGCGCACGTGGCCGGCATGCCCGAGCAGATCGAGGCGCCGGGCCTGTGGCGCGGCATCGGCTTCCGCGTGGGCATGTGGTACTTCGTCAGCAGCATCGCCGAGGTGAACGAAATCCTGACCATGCCGACGCTGGCGCCGGTGCCGGGCACGCGCGGATGGCTGCTCGGCGTGGCCAACGTGCGCGGCAACCTGGTGCCGGTCGCGGACCTGCGCCAGTTCCTGACCGGCGAGCGCGGCCACGTGTCGGACCAGAGCCGCGTCCTGCTGGTGCGCCAGCACGGCGGCGGCGTCGGGCTGCTGGTGGACGAGGTGCTGGGCCAGCGCAACCTCACCGAGGAGCAGCGCGTCGGCGCTGCCGCCGAGGAAGACGAGCGACTGGTGCGGTTCGTGGCGGAAAACGTGATGTTGGGGGAAACGCGCTGGGGCATGTTCAGCATGACCAACCTGGTGCGTGCGCCGGATTTCCAGCAGGCCGCGGCATGAACCCGGACTGCGACAGGGTGAGGTGAAGCATGAGTACGACGTCGGGGGCAATCGGTAAGGAACGCAGCCATGGTCTGCTGATTTTCGTCATGGTGCTGGCGTTCCTGGTCGCCGTGGTGGACTTCGTCTGGTTGAACATCAAGAACGACCAGGAACGCCAGGCCGCCCAGTTGACCGCGCAGATCCAGGTGGTGTCGCAGCAGATCTCGAAGTACGCGTTCGAGGCGGCCGGCGGCAACATCGAGTCGTTCAACGAGCTCGACAGTACCCGCAATGCGCTGGACTCCAGCGTGCAGCGCCTCGACAAGGGCGATGCGAAGACCGGCATGCCCGGCTACGCCCACGCGGCGGCCGGCGTCGGCAACTCGCTGGCCGCGCTGACCCAGGCCTGGAACCAGCTCAACGGCGACGTCAGCAAGGTGCTGGCCAACCGCGCACTGGTGCTGAATTCCGCCGACCAGGCCGGCCAGTTCGCACGGCAGATGCCGATCCTGAACTCGCGCATGGACGAGGTGGTTAACATCCTGCAGCAGCGCAACGGCAGCGCGGCGCAGACCTTCACCGCCGCGCGCCAGATGCTGCTGGCCGACCGCATGATCCGCCGCGTGCAGGAGATCCTGCAGGGCGGCGAAGGCGCCGCCACCGCCGCCGACGGCCTGTCGCGCGACGCGCAGCTCTACAGCGCGGTGCTGAAGGGCCTGGTCGAGGGCAACCCCGACTTCAACATCCGCGCGATGGACAACGCCAGCGCGCGGCAGATCCTCGAGGACATCCAGAAGACCTGGGGCCAGCTCGGCGACCCGGTGCAGAAGCTGGTCACCGCCGCGCCGACCCTGCAGGACGTCAAGGACGCCGCCAACCAGGCCTCGCTGGATTCGCAGAACGTGCTGCTGCGCGCCAACGAGGTATCGACCAACCTCGGCAAGCTGCCCACCCTGCGGCCGTTCCCGAACCTGATCATCGGCGCCATCGCGGCGTTGATCACCCTGGTCTGCGCGGTCGTGCTGGCGTGGGCGCTGATCAACGACCAGCGCCGTCGCGGCCAGGTCACCACCGAGCTGAACCAGCGCAACCAGGAGGCGATTCTGCGCCTGCTGGACGAGATGGGCTCGCTGGCCGAAGGCGACCTCACGGTGAAGGCCACCGTGACCGAGGACATCACCGGCGCGATCGCCGATTCGGTCAACTTCGCGGTGGAAGCGCTGCGCAGCCTGGTGACCACGATCAACGAGACCGCCGTGCAGGTGTCGGCGGCCGCGCAGGAAACGCAGGCGACCGCGATGCACCTCGCCGAGGCCGCCGAGCATCAGGCGCAGCAGATCACCTCGGCGTCGGCGGCGATCAACGAGATCGCGGTGTCGATCGACGAGGTGTCGAAGAACTCGGCCGAATCGGCGGAGGTCGCGCAGCGCTCGGTGCAGATCGCCTCCAAGGGCGCCGGCATCGTGCGCCAGACGATCCAGGGCATGGACTCGATCCGCGAGCAGATCCAGGAGACCTCGAAGCGCATCAAGCGCCTCGGTGAGTCCTCGCAGGAAATCGGCTCGATCGTCGAACTGATCAACGACATCGCCGAGCAGACCAACATTCTCGCCCTGAACGCAGCCATCCAGGCCGCCTCGGCCGGCGAAGCGGGCCGCGGCTTCGCGGTGGTTGCCGACGAGGTGCAGCGACTCGCGGAGCGCGCGTCGAACGCGACCAAGCGCATCGAGACGCTGGTGCAGACGATTCAGTCCGATACCAACGAGGCAGTCAGCTCGATGGAGCAGACCACCGCCGAGGTGGTCGCCGGCGCGCGCCTGGCCGAGGACGCCGGCACCGCGCTGGGCGAGATCGAAAAGGTGTCGAACGACCTCGCCGACCTGATTCAGAACATCTCCGAGGCGGCGCGCCAGCAGTCCGCCGCGGCGACCAACATCTCGGCGACCATGAACGTGATTCAGGAGATCACCGCGCAGACCTCGGTCGGCGCCAGCCAGACCGCCGAGTCGATCGGCAACCTGGCCCAGCTCGCCGCCGACCTGCGCCGCTCGGTCGCCGACTTCAAGCTGCCGAACTACTGATCGGGAGAGGTCCGCAGGATCGTGCATGTCCGTGTCCGCGAACGCCGCCATGACCGCATCCGCCGCGCCCCCCGCAGGCGCGGCGCGGCGGCCCGTGCGGCGGCGGGCTTGACGCCGGCGCATGCCGGCGGCGCGGTTTGAACGTGGAGGATGAACCAGGCATGGCGCTCGCGTTCAGTCCGCTGCCGTCCGTCCCGTCGCTGCTGCCGATGGACGACGCCGAGTTCGCCCGCTGGGTGCGCCTGCTGGAGGCGCGCACCGGCGTGGTGGTCGCGCCGGAGCGCAAGCCGTTCCTGGTCGGCGCGGTGCGCGCGCGCATGCGCGAGGCCGGTTTTGCCGACTACGCCAGCTACTACGCGCACGTCAGCGCGGAGGGCTCCGGCCTGGTCGAGTGGGCCACGCTGGTCGATCGGCTGACCGTCCACGAGACCCGCTTCTTCCGCCACCCGCCGTCGCTGCAACTGATCGCCGAGCGCTGGCTGCCGGAGCAGTTGCGCGACGGTGCGCGCGCCATGCACGCGTGGAGCATCGGCTGCGCCAGCGGCGAGGAGGCGTACAGCCTGGCGATGGTGCTGGACCGCAAGCTGGCGCCGGGCGGCGCCGATGCGCAGGCCTACGTCGGCGTCACCGCAACCGACGTCAGCCATGCCGCGCTGGCGGCCGCGCGCAGCGCGGTCTATCCCGCCACGAGGCTCGGCGAGATCCCGCCGGAATACCGCGCCGACTACGTGCAGATGCTGGACGGCGAGAGCTTCACCGTGATCGAGCGCCTGCGCCGGCGGGTCGGCTTCGCGATGCTCAACCTGCTCGACGTCGCGCAGGCGCCGCTGAAGCAGCTCGACCTGATCTACTGCCAGAACGTGCTGATCTATTTCGCCCGCGAGCGCCGCCGCGAGCTGCTGGCAACGCTGGCCGGCCTGCTCAGGCCGGGCGGCCTGCTGCTGCTCGGCGCCGGCGAGGTCACCGCATTCGCGCACCCGTTGCTCACCCGCGTGGCCTGCCCCGGCACGCTCGCTTACCTGCGCAACCGTTGAGGCACGCGCATGCGACTCGAAGAAGACATCGACTTCACCACGCTCAACTGGGTCAAGGCCGAGCTGGACGAAACCCTGAAGCAGGCGCGCCAGGCCCTCGAGACGTACGTCGAGGATCCGGCCGACGCCAGCCTGATGCGCTTCTGCGCGACCTACCTGCACCAGGTGCAGGGCACGCTGCGCATGGTCGAGCTGTATGGCGCGGCGATGGTCGTCGAGGAAATGGAGCGGCTCGCGCAGGCACTGCTGGACGACCAGGTGCGCCAGCGCGACGACGCCTACGGCGTGCTGATGCGCGGCATGGTGCAGATGCCCGATTACCTCGAGCGCCTGCAGAGCGGCCACAAGGACATCCCGCTGGTCCTGCTGCCGCTGCTGAACGACCTGCGCGCGTGCCGCGGCGAGAAGCTGCTGTCGGAGAGCGTGCTGTTCACCCCCGACCTGCAGGCAGCGCTGCCGGCCGAGCTGCCGGCCGCCGCGGCGCCGGTCGATGCCGCCGGGCTGAAGCGCGAGGTCGCCGTGCTGCGCGCACGCTTCCAGCCGGCGCTGCTGGGCTGGTTCCGCGGCCAGGGCGACGCCGCCGCGCACCTCGCGCGCATGCGCGAAGTGCTGGACGCGGCGGTCGCGCTTTGCCATGCGCTGGCGCCGCGCCGGCTCGGCTGGGTCGCTGGCGGCGTGCTGGAGGCGCTGGAGCAGGGCCGTCTGACCGCCGACAGTTCGGCGCTGAAACAGTTGGTCGGCCGCGTCGACCGCGCGCTCAGGCAGCTCGGCGATCGCGGCGAGGATGCGCTCGCCGACGCCGAGGGCGAGGAACTGGTGCGCAACCTGCTGTATTACGTCGCGCAGGCCGCGCCGGCCGAGGGCCGCGTCGCGCAGATCCGCCAGACCTATCGCCTGGACCGCCTGCTGCCCAGCGAGAAGGAGATCGAGCACGCGCGCGGCTCGATTTCCGGCCACAACCGCGCCCTGCTCGACACCGTCGCGCACGCGATCAAGGAGGACCTGTTGCGCGTCAAGGAAGCGCTGGACATCTTCCTGCGCCAGCGCGACGAGGATCCCGCGCGGCTCGGCGCCCAGGCCGAGCTGCTCGACCGCGTCGGCGACACCCTCGGCATGCTGGGTCTCGGCGTGCCGCGCCGCGTGGTCGGCGAGCAGCGCCGCATCGTCGAGGACATCGCCACCCGCGCGCGCCCGGCCGACGAGGGCACCCTGCTCGACGTCGCCGGCGCGCTGCTCTACGTCGAAGCGTCGCTGGACGACCACATCGACCGCCTCGGTGCGGCCGTCGAGAGCGCCAATGCCGCCGACGCGCTGCCGAAGGCCGAGGCGCGCAAGATTCTCGAGGCGCTGATGCGCGAGGCCGCGCTCAACCTCGGCAAGGTGAAGGAGGACATCGTCGCCTTCATCGAGTCGCCGTGGGACCACGCGCGGGTCGAGCAGATCCCGCGCCTGCTGGAGGAAATCGCCGGCGCGCTGCGCATGCTCGACGTCGAGCGCCCGGCCGACCTGCTCGCCGGCATCGGCCGCTTCGTCGACAACGAACTGATCGTCGACCGCCGCATCCCCACTGCGGAGCAGATGGACAAGCTGGCCGACGCGCTGGCCTCGATCGAGTACTACCTCGAGGCGGCGCGCGAGCACCGCGGCGGGCGCGAGCGCATCCTCGAAGTCACCCGCCAGAGCCTGGGCGCGCTCGGCTACTGGCCGGTGCCGCCGCGGCGCGAGACGTCGCCGGCCGAAGCGGCCGTCGCCGCGGGCGGCGACTTCCCGCAGTGGGGCGACAGCCTGCCGCAGGGCCGCAGCGCGTCGCTGCGCCCGACCGACGAGGGCGCCGTCGAGGAAGGCGTGGACTTCACCGGGCTCGAGCTGCAGCGCGGCGGCGATGCCGACGCCGCGGCGCCGTTCGAACCGGTCAGCATCGCCGCGGGACGCGGCATGGAAGACCTGGTGGTTGGCGACGCGCGCATGCCGGAGCCGTACGCCGAGCACCTGCGCGGCCTGAAGCTGACCGAGACCGAGCCGACCGCGCCGCCGTCCGATGCCGGCGACGACTGGATCGAGATCGAAGAGGAAATCGAGGAGGAAGTGCCGGTCGGCGCCGAGCTCGGCACGAATGCCGGCTTCCAGGCCGCCTCCGAAGAGATCGACGCGGAGATCCGCGAGGTGTTCGTCGAGGAGGTGCAGGAAGAGATCGAGAACCTGCGCCGCCACCTGCCGGCGTGGGCGTCGAGTCCGGACGACCTCGAAGCGCTGAAGCCGGTGCGCCGTTCCTTCCACACGCTGAAGGGTTCCGGCCGCCTGGTCGGCGCGCTGGCCCTGGGCGAGTTCAGCTGGAAGGTCGAGAACATGCTCAACCGCGTGCTCGACCACAGCATCCCGCCGGGCGAGGACGTGCGCGCGCTGGTCGCGCACGCCGTCGACGCGCTGCCCGGCCTGCTCGCCGCGCTGCGCGGCGACGGCGCGCCGAATGCGCCGCTGGGCGCGATCATGGAGGTCGCCGACAGCCTCGCTGCCGGCGAAAGCGCCCGCGTCGAGCAGTTCGTGCAGCCGCGCATGCAGACCGTGAAGCGCATCGTCAAGCGACGCGTGCCGCGGCCGCGCGCGGATGTGGCCGAAGTGCCCGCCGCGACGCTCGCCGGCGTCGCCGGTCCCGCCTTCGCCGCGCCGCAGCCGGTCGCGGCGATGCTGCCGGCAGTCGACCCGCTGCTGCTGGAAATCCTGCGCAGCGAAGTGGCGCAGCACCTCGGCAGCGTGCGCGAATACCTGGCGCAATGCGCGCCCGACGCGCCCGCGGTCGGCGAGCCGCTGCTGCGCGCGGTGCACACGCTGAACGGCGCGATCGCCATGGTCGACATCCCGGTGATCGGCCACGTGCTGGCGCCGCTGGAGTCGTACCTGAAGCGCCTGCGCGCGCTGGACACCGCGCCCGGCGCGGACGGCGTCGCTGCGCTGCGCGAAGCCGCCGACCTGGTCGATCACGTGATGGCGCAGTTCGACGCCGCGCAGCCCGAGCTGCCGGATTCGGGCGCGCTCGCCGCGCGCATCGCCGCGCTGCGCGATGCGCTGCCGGAGCCGACCGTCGCACACGTGTTCTACGAAGCCGAAGCCATAGCCGACGAGGCCGCGGCGGCGGACGATGCGCTGCCGGCGGACGCCGACAGCATCGCGCTGCCCGAGGCCGGTGCGTCCGGATCCGTCGACGAGGACCTGACCGCCGCGCTGATGGCCGCGCTGGACGCGGCCGCGCCGCCCGCGGATGCGCCGGTGGAGCGCGGGGTCGGCTTCGACCTCGCCGAGTTCTCCGACCTCGGCGACGCGATCGTGCTCGAGTCGGCCGCGCAGGCTCCGTCCGACGCGCCGCCGCCGGCCGACGCATCGCTCGATGCGCCGGCTGCGGATGCCCGCGATCACGCCGACGAGGCGCCCGCCGCCGCGCCGGCGGACGGCATCGATGCCGGCTTCGCGGTGCCGCCGCCGCAAGGCGACCTCGCCGCCGCCGTGCCGCACGCGGACGCCGCTGCCAACGAGGTGCCGTCCGATCAGGCGCCGGAAATCGCGTCGCCCGCGCCGGCCGCGCGCGCGCGTGTGCCGTTCCCGGACGACCCGCAGCCGGACGGTGCGCTCGACCTGCCCGACCTCGACACCGACCTGCTCGAGATCTTCGTGCAGGAAGGCGTCGATATCCTCGACCACTCCGATTCGCTGATGGCGAAGCTGCGCGAGAGCCCGCACCAGCGCGAGCTGATCGGCGGGTTGCAGCGCGACCTGCACACGCTTAAGGGCGGCGCGCGCATGGCCGGCCTGGCGCCGATCGGCGACCTCGCCCACGCCATGGAGACGCTGCTGGAACAGGTCGGCGAGGGCCGCCGCCAGGCCGATCCGCTGGCGGTGGAATCGCTCGAGCGCGGCTTCGACCGCCTGCACGGCATGGTGCAGCGCGTCGCCCACGGCCGCGCCATCGCCATGCCGGATAACGCCATCGCCCGCTTCGAGGCGCTGGCGGAAGGGCGGCCGCTGGAGGCGCCCGCCGCGGTGGCCGACGCCGACGCCGACGCGGCGGGAACCGCGGCCGCGGAGACGGTGGCTACGCCGCCTGCGCCGCAGCCCGTCGCCGAGGCGAGGCCCGCGCCGCGTCCGGCGCAGCGTCCGCCGCTGGAACCGGTCGAGGAGCCGGCGCGCGCACCGCAGGAAATGATCCGCGTGCGCTCCGAGCTGCTCGACTCGCTGGTCAACTACGCCGGCGAGGTGTCGATCTACCGCTCGCGCCTGGAGCAGCAGATCTCGACCTTCCGCTTCAACCTGGTCGAGTTCGAGCAGACCGTCAGCCGTCTGCGCGAGCAGTTGCGCAAGCTGGAGATCGAAACCGAAGCGCAGATCCTGTCGCGCTACCAGCGCGAGCACGAGGCCGGCCGCGACGCCACCTTTGACCCGCTCGAGCTGGACCGCTTCTCGCAGTTGCAGCAGCTCTCGCGCGCGCTGGCCGAGTCGGTGTCGGACCTGGTGTCGATCCAGGGCCTGCTGGACGACCTCACCCGCCAGTCGGAAACGCTGCTGCTGCAGCAGTCGCGCGTCAGCTCCGACCTGCAGGAAGGCCTGATGCGCACGCGCATGGTGCCGTTCGATTCGCTGGTGCCGTCGCTGCGCCGCACCCTGCGCCAGGCGGCGCAGGAGGTCGGCAAGCGCGCGCAACTGCGCGTCGAAGGCGCACAGGGCGAAATGGACCGCAACCTGCTCGAGCGCATGAAGGCGCCGTTCGAGCACATGCTGCGCAACGCGCTGGCGCACGGCATCGAGGCGCCGGCCGAGCGCCGCGCCGCCGACAAGCCGGAGGACGGCACGGTCTCGATCCGGGTCAGCCGCGAGGCGACCGAGGTGGTGATCCGCGTCTCCGACGACGGCCGCGGCTTCGACCGCGACGCGATCCGCCGCAAGGCGATCGAGCGCGGCCTGATGAAGCCCGACGCGCAGTTGTCCGACCGCGACCTGTACGGCTTCGTGCTGGAAACCGGCTTCTCCACCGCCGAGACGGTGACCCAGCTGGCCGGCCGCGGCGTCGGCATGGACGTGGTGCACAGCGAGATCAAGCAGCTCGGCGGCACGCTGGCGATCGACTCCGAGCGCGGCCGCGGCACCACCTTCATCATCCGCCTGCCGTTCACGCTGGCGGTGACGCAGGCGATCCTGGTGCGCCTGGGCGATTCCGCCTACGCGATCCCGATGTCGTCGGTGCAGGGCGTGGTGCGCATCGCGCGCGACGACCTCGACCGCCGCCTCGGCGAAGCCGATCCCAGCTACACCTACGCCGGCGAAACATTCGCCATCCACGACCTCGCCCAACTGCTCGGCGTGCCTGCGGCGCACCTCGCCGACGAGACGCAGTTGCCGCTGCTGATGACCCGCACCGGCGACCAGCGCGCCGCGGTGCGCATCGACGCGGTGATCGGCTCGCGCGAAGTGGTGGTGAAGTCGGTCGGCCCGCAGGTCAGCTCGGTGCCCGGCATCTTCGGCGCCACCATCATGGGCGACGGCTCGGTGGTGATGATCCTCGACCTGGCGCCGCTGGTGCGCCGCTCGGCCGCGCTGCGCGAGCGTGCCGAGGAGGACGGCATCGCCCTGGAGGCGCCGCCGCCGCTGCAGGCCGAGCCCGAGCGCCGCCGCCAGCCGATGGTGATGGTGGTCGACGACTCCATCACCATGCGCAAGGTCACCGGCCGCGTGCTGGAGCGCCACGACATCGAGGTGGTCACCGCGAAGGACGGCCTCGACGCGGTCGAGAAGCTGCAGGACCGCGTGCCCGACCTGATGCTGCTCGACATCGAGATGCCGCGCATGGACGGCTACGAGCTGGCCACCTACATGAAGAACGACCCGCGCCTGAAGGGCGTGCCGATCATCATGGTCACCTCGCGCACCGGCGAGAAGCACCGCCAGCGCGCGCAGGAAATCGGCGTCGAGCGCTACCTCGGCAAGCCGTACCAGGAGCTCGACCTGGTGCGCGAGGTGCAGGACGCGCTGAAGGCGAGTCGAGTCTGAGATGCAGGCCGAGATGCCCACCGTCGCGCTGCTGTTCGAGGATCCGGAACTCGGCGCGCCGCTGCGCGCCGCGCTGGCCGAACTTGGCGCGCGCATCGCGCACGAGGGCGCCCCGGCCGCGCTCGCGGCCGAGGCGTTGGCCGGCGTCGACGTGGTCGTGATCAATCTCGACGACGCCGTCGAGGCACAGCTCGACCGCATCCACGACCTGCTCGACGCCGCCGCCTGCCGGGTGGTGTTCAACGATGCCGACGCCACGCGCGCGCTGGAAGGCTGGGAGCAGGCGCGCTGGGCGCGTCACTTCGCCGCCAAGATCCTCGACCGCGACGACGTCGACCCGCCGCGTCCGGCCGATGCGCGCCCGGTCGAGGTTGCCGCGGTCGCCGAGGCCGCGGCGCTGCCGGCTGCGGCGGAGGCGCCCGGCATGGCCGCCGTCGAACCCGCGGCGCCGGCGCAAGTCGACGCGCCGCCGCTCGACCTGGCCGAGATCGAGGCGCTGTTCGAGGACCTGCCCGGCCTGGGCGCCGCGCAGCCCGTGCCGCATTCGGTCGAGGCCACGCCGGACGATCTGGCCGCGCAGCTCGACGCGCTGTTCGAGGATGCGCCCGCCACGCCCGCCGCGGCGGCGCCCGTGCCCGAACCGGCAGCGGACCGCGAAGCGGCCGCCGGCGCCGAAGCACCGTCGATCGACGGCACCGGCCTGGATTTCGATCGGGCGTTCGATGCGGCGACGGCGCCTGCGCCGACGGTCGTGGCCGGCAGCGCCGATCCGGCTGCGCCTGCTCCGGTCGTGCCGGCTTCGCCGAGCTGGGATCTGGTCGATTACGAAACCGCGGCGCCGACCGCACCGCCGCCGCGCGCGCAGCCGCACGAATTCGGCATCGAGACCGTATCCGCCGCCGAGCTGCTGGCGCCCGGGACCGCCGCCGCCGGAACCGAGGCCGAGCCGATCCACTTCGGCCTGGAGAAGATCAGCACCGCCGAATACCTCGCCCCCGACGCCGCGCCGGCCGGCGACGCGCCGCTGGCGGTCAAGGTCGAGAAGGTGTCGGCGGCGGAATACCTCGCCCCCGAAGGCGGCGACGCCGCGGATACGCCGGTCGTGCCCGGCATGAGCCTCGAGCTGGTGCCGATGGAGGAAGCGATTGCGCCGAAGCCGGTCCAGGCCGAGGCCGCGAGCGCGGTCGCCGAGATGCGCCTGGACGCCGGCGCGACGCGCGTGCGCCGCGTGGTCGCGCTGGGCGCGTCGATCGGCGGACCGGAGGCGGTGCGCGAGTTCGTCAACGCGCTGCCCACGGATCTGCCGGCGACGCTGGTGCTGGCCCAGCACCTCGATGCCGCCTTCGTCGACGCGATGGCCGCGCAACTCGCCAAATTCAGCCCGCTGCCGGTGCGCATCGCCGCCGCCGGCGTCGGCGTCGGCCACGGCGAGGTGCTGGTGGTGCCGGCCGATCGCCGCGTGCGGCTCGACCGCAGCGGTCGGGTGCGGCTGGAAGCGCTGCCGGAAGGCTGTCCCTACGCGCCCTCGATCGACCACACCTTCGGCGACCTCGCCGAGACCTTCGGCGCCGACCTGCTGGCGATCGTGTTCTCCGGCATGGCCAACGACGCCGTCGCCGGATCGCTGGAAGTGGTCGCGCGCGGCGGCACGGTATGGGCGCAGGATCCGGACAGTTGCGTGGTCAGCTCGATGGTCGACGGCGCCTGCGCGGCGGGCGTGGTCGCCCACACCGGCACGCCGCGCGCGCTGGCGGCGCGGCTGCTGGCCGAACTGGACAAGCAAGGGAAGACGACATGAGCACCGAACTGCCTCGCGAGATCCGCGGCGTGCTGGTTCACGTGACCGGCGGGCGCGTGCTGCTGCCGAACGCCACGGTGGCCGAGGTCATCACCTTCGCCACGCCGGACAAGGTGGCCAACGCGCCGGAATGGCTGCTCGGCCGCATCGCCTGGCGCGGCTGGCGGCTGCCGCTGGTGTCGTTCTCGATCCTGGCCGGCTTCGCCGCGCAGGAGCGCGCGCTGAACTCGCGCGTCGCCGTGCTGAAGGCGCTCGGCGGCAATCCGCGCATGCCGTTCATCGCCATGGCGACGCAGGGCTTCCCGCGCCTGACCACGCTGAGCCAGGACATCATCGTGCCGACCGGCGACGAGAACGCGCATCCGCCGGGCGTGCGCGAGCAGGTGCTGGTGCGCGACGACCACGCCGTGATCCCGGACCTCGACGCCATCGAGGCGATGGTGCAGGAAGCGCTCGCGGCAGCGGCCTGAGGCTGCCGCTCGGAAGTCGCCGTACAGCATGTAGGGTGCGTAGGGTGGGCTTCAGCCCACCGTCACTCCGTTCGATTGCGTCGCGATGGTGGGCTGAAGCCCACCCTACAGCCCCTGCAGTCGCCGCGGGGGGTGCGCCGGCCTATCCGAGATCGCCGTACAGCACCTGCAGCGCCGCCAGCGCGGCGAGGCCGGCCGTCTCCGTGCGCAGGACGCGCGGGCCGAGGCGCAGTCCGGCGAAACCCGCCGCGCGCAGCGCCGCCACGTCGCGCTCGCCAAAGCCACCTTCCGGACCGACCGCCAGCAGCGCGTGGTGCGGCAGCGCGCCCAGCGCGCGCGGCGCCGTCTCGCCTTGCGGCAGCAGCGCGAGG
>NZ_JBDKSX010000011.1:0-2946 GCF_039680435.1 Mizugakiibacter sp.
CGGCCGCCGAGCGCGTCGCGCTGCTGCGCACGCGCGTGCGGCTGCGGCTCGCCGCGGACGCCGACGCGGCGCGCGCCGAGGCGCAGCTCGCGCAGGCGCGGGCCGCGCAGGAGGAACCGCGCGCGGCGGCGACCGTCGCCGCGCAGCAGCTCGCCGTACGGCTTGGCCAGGCCGAACCCGATCCCGCCTGGCTGCAGCCGGCGCCGCCGCCACGCCTCGGCGCGGCGTCGTTCGCCGCCGCGCCGGCCGACCTGCTGCGCGCGCGCCCGGAGATCCGGCACGCCGAACAGGCGGTGCTGCAGGCGGCCGGCGCGCTGGGCGTGGCGCGCGCGGACCTGTACCCGCGCCTCAGCCTGGCCGGCGCGCTGACCCTGGCGCTGCGGCTCGGCAGCGGCGCCACCCGCGGCCTGCTCTCGGCGGGTCCGGTGATCGACATGCCGCTGTTCGACTGGGGCGCGCGCCGCGCGCGCGCGGCTGCCGGCTCCGCGCAGCTCGCCGCCGCCGAGGACGCCTACCGCGAGGCCGTGCTCGAAGGCGTTGCCGAGGTGGAATCGGCGCTGGCCGCGCTGGACGCCGCACGCGCGCAGGCGCAGCGCGGCGACGATGCGCTGGCGGCGCAGCGGCGCGCCGACGACGCCGCGGCGACGTTGCGCCGGCTCGGCCTCGCCGACGGCATCGCGCGCGCCGAAGCGCGCATCGCCGCGCTCGACGCGCAGTCCGCCGCGCTCGATGCGCACGCACGCGAGGCGGTCGCCTTCATCGCGCTGTACAAGGCGCTGGGCGGCGCGCCGCCGCCGCTCGCCGTGGCCGCGCGCTGATGGTCGCGCTGGCGCGCAAGACGCTACTGCACGAATGGCGCCGCTTCCTGCCGGCGGCGCTGGCGGTCGCGTTCGCCGGCCTGCTGCTGCTGATGCAGGCGGCGCTGCTGCTGGGCATCTTCGGCAGCGCCGCCGTCTACATCGACCAATCCGGCGGCGACCTCTGGGTCGGCTACCCCGGCACGCAGACCATCGACCTCGGCCGACCGATCCCGCCCGACACCGAGATGCGCCTGCGCATGGACCCGGAAGTCGCGCGCGTCGAGCCGTTCCGCTGGGTCGACGCCGACTGGCGCGGCCCGGCCGAGCGCGGCTCCGTGTCGGTGTTCGTGTCCGGCATCGACACGCGCGCCGACGGCATGGCGTTCGCGCGCGCGCTGCCGCCGGCGCTGCGCGCGCGGCTGGACGCGCCCGGCGCGGTGATCGTCGACCGCGCCGACCTGCCCAAGCTCGGCCTCGACGTCGGCGCCAGCGCGCGCCTCAACGGCCGGCGCGTGCGCATCGTCGGCACCGCCCGGGGTTTGCGCGCGCTCGGCGGCGTCAACATCGTTGCCTCGCTGGACACCGCGCGCACGCTCGACGCCGACGCGGGCGGCGCCGACCGCGTCGCCTACTACGTCGTCGCGCTGCGCGACCCGGCGCGCGCTGAAGTGGTGCGCGCGCGGCTGGCGCGCATCGGCGCGCACGCCGGCTTCGCCGTGTGGACACGGCAGGCGTTCGCGCGGCGCGCGGTCGCCTACTGGATGTTCGAGACCGGCGCGGGGCTGGGCTTCGTGTTCCTGACCGCGCTGGTGTTCGTGGTCGGCGCGGTGATCACCAGCCAGACGCTGATGGGCGCGGTGGCCGGCTCGGTGCGCGAATACGCGACGCTGAACGCGCTCGGCGTCGGCTTCGGCGACCTGCGCCGCGTGGTGCTGCAGCAGGCCGCCTGGGTGGGCGGCGCCGGGCTGCTGGCGGGCGGCATCGCCGCGATGGCGCTGGCGCTGCTGGCGCGCCGCGCCGACGTGCCGGTCGCGTTCGGCGCGTGGCAGGCGCTGGCCTGCGCCGCGCTGGTGATGGGCATCGCGCTGGTGTCCGGCTTGATGGCGGTGCGCGCGCTGCGCGGTGCCGATCCGGCGACGTTGCTGAGATGAGCATGGGCGAATCCGGCCGCCACGACGTGATCCTGGAAGCGCACGGCCTGGTGCGCGGCTTCGTCAGCGGGCGCGTGCGCACGCCGGTGCTGGACGGGCTCGACCTCGCCGTGCGCGCCGGCGAGCTGACCCTGATCTCCGGCCCGTCCGGCTGCGGCAAGAGCACGCTGCTGGCGATCCTGAGCGGCCTGCTGCGCCCGGAAGCCGGGCGCGTGGGCGCGTTGGGCGAGGATCTGTGGGCGCTGGACCCGCACGCGCTGGACCGCTTCCGCCTGCACCACACCGGCTTCGTGTTCCAGGGCTTCAACCTGTTCCCGGCGCTGACCGCGCTCGAGCAGGTGCAGCTTCCGCTCGGCTACCTCGGCCTCGACGCGCACGTCGCGCGCGCGCGCGCGGTCGCGGCGCTGCACGAGGTCGGCCTCGGCCACCGCCTGCGCCTGCGCCCGGCGGAGCTTTCCGGCGGCGAGAAGCAGCGCGTGGCGATCGCGCGCGCGGTGGCGAAACATCCGCGCCTGCTGTTCGCCGACGAGCCGACCAGCGCGCTGGACGGCGTCAACGGCGCCGCGGTGATCGACATCCTGCACCGCGTCGCGCGCACCCACGACGCCGCGGTGCTGTGCGTCAGCCACGACCCGCGCCTGCACGCGCACGCCGACCGCATCGTCACGATGGAGGATGGCCGCATCCTCGCCGACCTGCGCGCGCCCGCCGCGCCGCATGCCTCACGACAAGGCACGACCGCATGAATCCATATCCCCGTTTCGTTGCGCTGGCTCTCCTGCTGCCGTTCGCGCTCGCCGGCTGCGGCCGCGGCACGGACGCGCCGCCGCCCGCGCCGCGCTATGCGGCGATGGCGCGCGGCTGGGTCGACGTCGAGGGCGGCGTGCTGCGCCTGGCGGCGCGCGCCGACGGCGTGGTGGCGCGCGTGCTGGTCGAGGAAGGGCAGAGCGTGGCGAGCGGGCAGCCGCTGCTGCTGCTCGACGCCAGCGCCGCAC
>NZ_JBDKSX010000012.1:0-19077 GCF_039680435.1 Mizugakiibacter sp.
TGGGTGGCGCCACGGCCTGAAACGATGGCCGCCGAACCGGTCGGTGCGGTGCGCGCCGACCTCTGGCTGTGGGCGGCGCGCTTCTTCAGGACGCGCGCGCTGGCCAAACAGGCCATCGCCGGCGGCAAGGTCGGCGTCAACGGCGGGCCCTGCAAGCCGGCGAAGACGCTGCACGTCGGCGATCGCCTGGAAGTCAGCCGTGGCGAAGAGCGCTTCGAGATCGAAGTGCTGCAGCTCGCCGAGCAGCGCGGCCCGGCCAGCGTCGCGCAGACGCTCTATCGCGAATCCGACGAAAGCCGCACCGCCCGCGAGGTGGCGCGCGAGCAGCGCCGTCTGGCGGGCGCAGTGCCCGCGCCGTCCTCGCGTCCCGACAAGCAGGCGCGGCGCGAGCTGATGCGGCTGAAGGCACGAAACTGAGCGAAGCTGTCGTCGCGCTGTCGCCGACCGGATCCTTTGCGGTTGCGCGAGAAATGCACTGCGGCCCGATGCCGCAGCCGCCGCGCCACATCCGCGTCTCTTGACGAGCATCAAACCCGGCGGAGGCTCGCCCCCTAGGCTCGCATCGTACCGCCAGGGGGGGCCTTGGCGCTCGAATCCACAATGGCAAGGGGGTACGCCATGTACACTCAAGCTCGTCAGGGATCGTTCGCCGCGCGTGCGCTGTGGCAGTGGTTCGCACTCGCCATCCTGCCCTTCGCGTGGGCGCATATGGCACGCGCGGTGCCGGAATTCGCCCGGCAGACCGGGCAGGCGTGCAACGCCTGCCATGTCGGTGGCTTCGGCCCGCAGCTCACCGCATTCGGCCGCGCCTTCAAGCTGGGCGGATACACGCTGTCCACGCAGAGCGGCTTCAACGCGCCGCTGTCGGCGATGCTGGTGGAAACCTATACGCACACCAGCAAGGACCTGTCTGGTCCCGCCGGTCCGCACGACAACAGCAACGACAACTGGTCGCTGCAGCAGCTCTCGCTGTTCGCTGCGGGGCGCCTCAGCGAGCACATCGGCATGTTGGGGCAGGTGACCTACTCCGACATCGACCGCAAGGTCGCCATGGACAATGTCGACGTGCGTTACGCGCGCAACTTCAGCCGCGGCGGCCACGGCGGCGTGTTCGGCATCACGGTCAACAACAACCCGACCGTGTCCGACCTCTGGAACACGCTGCCGGCGTGGAAATTCCCCTACGTGGCGCCGGAGCTGGCCCCCGGGCCGTCCGCCAGTCCGCTGATCTATGGCGGCCTCGGCCAGCAGGTGATCGGCGCCGGCGCCTACGTTTCGCTGGACGGCCGCTACTACGGTGAAGTCGGGGCGTACCGCACGCTCTCGCGTTCGCTGCTGGATACGTTCAACGTCGACTACGGTGGCAGGCTGGCCGGCGCCGCGCCCTATTGGCGCCTGACCTGGAGCCACGACTGGAACGGGCAGACGCTGATGTTCGGCCTGGTCGGGCTGACCGCACGCCTGCAGCCGGATGGTGCCGGCACGCCGGACGACCGCTTCCGCGACGTCGGCATCGACGGCGCGTACCAGCGTTATTTCGAGGGCGGCAATGCGTTCACGGTGAACGCCAGCTACGTGCACGAGAAGCAGACCCTCGATGCGACCTTCGCGGATGCGGGCGCGGAGCGCGCCTCGCACACGCTCAACGCGGCATCGCTGGATGCTTCGTACTACTTCGCCGACACCTACGGGGCCACGCTGGGCTGGTTCGACACCAGCGGCACGCGTGATGCGATCCTGTTCAGCGCGGATCCGGACGACGGCAGCGTGACCGGCAACCCCGCTTCGCGCGGCGAGATCGTGCAGCTCGACTGGACGCCGTTCGGCAAGCGCGATTCCTGGGCCGAGCCGTGGGCGAACCTGCGCATCGGCGTGCAGTACACGATCTACGACAAGTTCAACGGCGCCAGCCACAACTACGACGGCTTCGGCCGCAACGCCAGCGACAACGACACGCTGTTCGTGTTCCTGTGGACGGCGATCTGAGCGCGGCGCGGGGATGGCGCACGGGCGGGCCGCGTGACGGGCCCGCCCGTGGCGCGCGCGGTTTCGCCGCGCGTCAGCGCAGGTCGAAGCGGTCGAGGTTCATCACCTTGACCCACGCCGCCACGAAGTCGCGCACGAACTTCTCCTTGCCGTCGGCGCTGGCGTACACCTCGGCCAGCGCGCGCAGCACCGCGTTGGCGCCGAACACCAGGTCGACGCGGGTGCCGGTGTACTTGAGCTTGCCCGTGTTGCGCTCGCGGCCCTCGTAGAGGTCGCCGGCCGGCTTCCATTCGATCCCCATGTCCAGCAGGTTGACGAAGAAGTCGTTGCCGAGCACGCCGGGGCGGTCGGTGAACACGCCATGCTTCGAACCGTCGAAGTTGGCGCCCAGCACGCGCAGGCCGCCGACCAGCGCGGTCATCTCCGGCGCGGTCAGGGTGAGCAGTTGGGCCTTGTCGACCAGCAGGTGCTCGGCGGGGACGTCCGAGGCCGCCTTGAGGTAATTGCGGAAGCCGTCGGCGAACGGCTCCAGGTAGGCGAAGGACTCGACGTCGGTCTGCTCGGTACCGGCATCGACGCGGCCCGGCGCGAACGGCACCTCGATGTCGATGCCCGCGGCCTTGGCCGCCATCTCGATGCCGACGCCGCCGGCCAGCACGATCACGTCGGCCAGCGAGGCCTTGCCGGACGCCTTCTGTATGTCCTCCAGCTTGGGCAGCGCCTTGCCGGCAAGCGCGTTGACCGCCCAATCCTTCTGCGGGGCCAGGCGAATGCGCGCGCCGTTGGCGCCGCCGCGCTTGTCGCCGCCGCGGAAGGTCGAGGCCGAGGCCCAGGCGATCGAGACCAGCTGCGGCACGCCGAGGCCCGAGGCGGCGATCCGCGCCTTGAGGTCGGCGATGTCGGCGGCGCTCGGCCGGTGCACCGGCTTGGGCAGCGGGTCCTGCCAGAGCAGGTCTTCCTTCGGCACTTCCAGTCCCATGTAGCGCGCCTTCGGGCCGAGGTCGCGATGGGTGAGCTTGAACCAGGCGCGCGCGTAGGCTTCGGCGAAGGCCTGCGGATCGTCGCGGAAGCGGCGCGAGATCTTTTCGTAGGCCGGGTCGAAGCGCAGCGACAGGTCGGTGGTGAGCATGGTCGGCCGGCGCTTCGGCGAGTCCGGCGTCGGACCCGGGATCACGGCGTCGGCGCCCTTGGCCACCCATTGGTGGGCACCGGCCGGACTCTTCTCCAGCTCCCACTCGAAGTCGAACAGGAACTTGAAGAAGTCGTTGCTCCACTGCACCGGCGTGCGCGTCCAGGTCACCTCCAGGCCGGAAGTGATCGCATCCTTGCCGACGCCGCTGCGGAAGCTGCTGGCCCAGCCGAGGCCCTGCTGCTCCAGCGGCGCCGCCTCCGGCTCAGGGCCGAGGTGGTCGGCGGTGCCGGCGCCGTGGGTCTTGCCGATGGTGTGGCCGCCGGCGATCAGCGCGACGGTCTCCTCGTCGTTCATCGCCATGCGCGCGAACGTCTCGCGGATGTCGCGGGCGGCGGCGACCGGGTCAGGTTTTCCGTCCGGGCCTTCCGGGTTGACGTAGATGAGGCCCATCTGCACCGCGGCCAGCGGATTGTCGAGCGTGCGCTCGCCGGGCTTGCCGCGCGCGTAGCGGCTGCCGGGTTTTTCGCTGGTCGCCAGCCACTCGCTTTCGCTGCCCCAGGACACGTCGAGGTCCGGCTCCCACACGTCCTCGCGGCCGGCGGCGAAGCCGAAGGTGCGGAAGCCGGTGGACTCCAGCGCGACGTTGCCGGCCAGGACGATCAGGTCGGCCCAGGAGATCTTCTGGCCGTACTTCTGCTTGATCGGCCACAGCAGCCGGCGCGCCTTGTCGAGGCTCGCGTTGTCCGGCCAGGAATTGAGCGGGGCGAAGCGCTGCTGCCCGCGCCCGGCGCCGCCGCGGCCGTCGCCGACGCGGTAGGTGCCGGCGCTGTGCCAGGCCATGCGGATCATCAGGCCCGCGTAGCTGCCGAAATCGGCTGGCCACCACGCCTGCGAGTCGGTCATCAGCGCCAGCAGGTCCTTTTTCAGCGCCGCGTAGTCGAGTTTCGCGAACTCCTCGCGGTAGTCGAACGCGCTGCCGAGCGGATCGGATTTCTCCGAATGCTGGCTCAGCAGTTCCAGCCGCAACTGGTGCGGCCACCAGTCCCGGTTGGTGGTGCCGGTCGAGGCGGGATGGAAGGGGCACTTGGCTTCGGCTGACATGGGATCTCCTCCTGGAGGCGGGGTGCCGGAGTGTCGATCCAGTCCGCACGCGGGGCGTTCCGCGTTCGTCGGGCGATCCCGGATGCACGACCGCGCACGGGCCAGATTTCGAGGCACGAAAGATGTGCCTTGCCGGCGTGGGCTGGCTTGACGTCCCGCAATCTATGCGTCGGAGGCCGCCGAAAGAATTCGATTGTTCCGATGCTCCCGATAGCCCGCGGCTATCGGGTCGAGGCCGGGAGGACGAGGATGTCCTGCCCAATGGGCAGCGCGAGCTGGCCAGCTTCGCGAGGGCAACCGCTGCGCGCTCGAGCGATCAGCCGTCCAGCATGGCGCGCAGGCGGAACAGCGCGTCCAGCGCGTCGCGCGGCGAAAGCTCATTCGGATCCAGCGCGCGCAGCGCCTCTTCGGCGGCCGACGGCAGCGGCGGCGCGAACAGGCCGAGCTGCGGCGTGGGATCGGCGGCCGGGCCCGATGCGCGCGACGGCGGCAGCGCGTGCACGCCCTGTTCCAGCGTCGCCAGCGTGCGCCGCGCGTCGGCGATCACCGCCTTCGGCAGGCCGGCCAGCGCGGCGACCTGCAGGCCGAAGCTGCGGTTGGCCGGGCCTTCCTTGACCGCGTGCATGAACACCAGTTGCTCGCCGTACTCGATAGCGTCGAGGTGCACGTTGGCGATGCCGGCGTACTGCGCCGCCAGCTCGGTCAGCTCGAAGTAGTGGGTGGCGAACAAGGTGAACGCGCGGCTGGCCGTGGCCAGGTGCACCGCGCAGGCCTGCGCCAGCGCGAGGCCGTCGTAGGTGGAGGTGCCGCGGCCGACCTCGTCCATCAGCACCAGACTCTGCGACGTGGCGTTGTGCAGGATGTTGGCGGTCTCGCTCATTTCCACCATGAAGGTGGACTGCCCGCGCGAGAGGTCGTCGCCGGCGCCGATGCGGGTGAAGATGCGGTCGATCGGTCCCAGCACCGCGCGCGCCGCCGGCACGTAGCTGCCGATGTGCGCCAGCAGCACGATCAGCGCGCACTGGCGCATGTAGGTGGACTTGCCGCCCATGTTGGGGCCGGTGATCACCAGCATGCGGCGCGCGTCGTCGAGCGCGAGGTCGTTCGGCTCGAACGGTTCCTCGCGCACTTGTTCCACCACCGGATGGCGGCCGCGCTCGATCAGGATGCCGGGCGCCTCGCTCAGCTCCGGGCAGCTCCAGTCGAGCGACTCGGCGCGTTCGGCGAGGTTGGCCAGCACGTCCAGTTCGGCGATCGCCGCAGCGGCCTGCTTCAGCGCCGCGAGGCGCTCGGTCAGTGCGTCCAGCAGCGCCTCGTACAGCGCGCGCTCGCGCATCAGCGCGCGTTCCTTCGCCGACAGCACCTTGTCCTCGAACGCCTTCAGCTCTTCGGTGATGTAGCGCTCGGCGCCCTTGATGGTCTGCCGGCGCGTGTAGTGCGCGGGCGCCCGATCGGCCTGGCCCTTGCTGATCTCGATGTAGTAGCCGTGCACGCGGTTGTAGCCGACCTTCAGCGTCGGGATGCCGCTGGCCGCCTTCTCGCGCGCCTCCAGTTCGATGAGGAACTGGTCGGCGTGGGTGGACAGCCGGCGCAGCTCGTCCAGTTCGGCGTCGTGGCCCTCGGCGATCACGCCGCCGTCGCGCAGCAGCGCCGGCGGCTGCGCCACCACGGCGCGCCGCAACAGCTCGATCGTGTCGGCGTGTTCGCCGATGCGCTCGACCAACTCGGTCAACAGGGGACTGTGCCCAATCCGGGGAGTGCGGCCATGCATGGCCGCTTCCTGATCTTCGCGATCAAGGACGATCGCACAAATGGCTGGCGCGGCGGCGAGACCGTCGCGCAGCGTCGACAGGTCGCGCGGCCGCGCCGAGCGCAGCGCGACGCGGGCGAGGATGCGCTCGAGGTCGCCGATCGCGCGCAGCCGTTCGCGCAGCGGTTCGTGGCGGCGGTTTTCCGCCAGCGCGCCGACCGCCTGGTGGCGGCGGCGCAGCACTTCGCGTGCGCGCAGCGGGCGGTGCAGCCAGCGGCGCAGCGCGCGCGCGCCCATCGGCGTGATGCTGCGGTCGAGCACGCCGAGCAGGGTGTATTCGCCGCGGCCGGCCGGGTGCGTGTCGAGTTCCAGGTTGCGCCGCGTCGCCGCGTCCATCGCGATGGTCTCGGCGGCGCTCTCCACCGCCAGCCCGGTCAGGTGCGGCAGCGCGCTCTTCTGCGTTTCCTCGACGTAGCCGAGCAGGCAGCCCGCCGCGCCGATCGCCAGCGGCAGTCCCTCGCAGCCGAAGCCGGACAGGTCGCGCGTGCCGAAGAAGCGGCACAGCGAACGACGCGCGCTGTCGAGGTCGAAATGCCACGGCGGGCGCTTGCGCAGGCCGGGCAGGGTGGCGACCAGCTTCGGCCAGGCGACGTCCTCGCCGACCAGCGTCTCCGCCGGCGCAAGGCGCGCCAGCTCGGCGGCCAGCGCTTCGGCATCGGCGGCTTCGGCGAGCAGGAAGCGGCCGGCGGCCAGGTCCACCCAGGCCAGGCCGTAGCCGGTCTTGCCGGCGGCGATCGCCAGCAGCAGGTTGTCGCGGCGTTCCTCCAGCAGCGCCTCGTCGGTCACCGTGCCCGGCGTGACCACGCGCACGACCTTGCGCTCGACCATGCCCTTGCTCGCGGCCGGGTCGCCGATCTGCTCGCAGATCGCCACCGACTCGCCCAGACGCACCAGCCTGCCGAGGTAATTCTCCACCGCGTGCACCGGCACGCCGGCCATCGGGATCGGCGCGCCCGCCGACTGGCCGCGCTGGGTGAGCGTGATGTCCAGCAGGCGCGCGGCCTTGCGCGCGTCTTCGTAGAACATCTCGTAGAAGTCGCCCATGCGGAAGAACAGCAGCGTGTCCGGGTACTCCGCCTTGGCGGCGAGGTACTGGCGCATCATCGGCGTATGCTGGGCGAGATCGTCGCGTTGCATGCTCGGCGTGGGTCGGGCGGGACGTGGAGTCGCGAATCGTGAACGTGGAGTCTCCCATGCACAAGCCGCAGATGCCCAGCGACGCGGAACTGCATGCGCTGGCGCAGGTGGTGGCCGAGGCGCTGACCCTGCGCAGCCAGACGATGGTGGCGGCGGAGTCGTGCACCGGCGGCTGGATCGCCAAGACCCTGACC
Organism: Mizugakiibacter sp.; assembly: GCF_039680435.1. Classification (NCBI taxonomy): domain Bacteria; kingdom Pseudomonadati; phylum Pseudomonadota; class Gammaproteobacteria; order Lysobacterales; family Rhodanobacteraceae; genus Mizugakiibacter; species Mizugakiibacter sp. The sequence goes on from NZ_JBDKSX010000012.1 coordinate 7,361, forward strand.
GACCTGCCGGGCAGCTCGAACTGGTTCGAATGCGGCGTGGTGGCGTACAGCTACGAGGCGAAGGAGGCGCTGCTCGGGGTCAACCCGCACACGTTGGAGCACGCCGGCGCGGTCAGCCAGGAAACCGCGGTGGAGATGGTGTCGGGTGCGCTGGCGCGCTTCGGCGCGGCGGTCGCGGTGGCGGTCACCGGCATCGCCGGGCCGAGCGGCGGCACGGACGACAAGCCGGTCGGCACGGTATGGATCGCCTGGAAGCGTCGCGGCGGTTACGCGCGCGCCGAGCTGTTCCATTTCGACGGCGACCGCGAGGCGGTGCGCCGGCAGACGGTGGCGCAGGCCCTCGCCGGCGTGCGGAAAATCCTGACGGACTGACGCGGCGCTGCGCACGCGTGGCGCCCGTGCCGCTGTGGGATAATCGCGTCGTGTACCGGCGTCGCAGTCGCTGAGATCGGCGCCGGAGACAGTCACCGCAAGCTTACGCCCCATCGAGGAATCGGCAATGGATGACAACAAGCGTCGTGCGCTCGCCTCCGCGCTGAGCCAGATCGAGAAGCAGTTCGGCAAGGGGGCGGTGATGCGCATGGGCGACCGTACCGCCGAGGCTGCCGAGGTGGTGTCGACGGGGTCGCTGGCGCTGGACATCGCGCTCGGCATCGGCGGCCTGCCGCGCGGCCGCGTGGTCGAGGTCTACGGCCCGGAGTCGTCCGGCAAGACCACGCTGACCCTGCAGGCGATCGCCAACTGCCAGAAGAACGGCGGCACCGCCGCGTTCGTCGATGCCGAGCACGCGCTCGATCCGACTTATGCCGAGAAGCTCGGCGTCAACATCGACGATCTGCTGGTCTCGCAGCCGGACACCGGCGAACAGGCGCTGGAGATCGCCGACATGCTGGTGCGCTCGAACGCCGTCGACATGGTCGTGGTCGACTCGGTGGCAGCGCTGACGCCGCGCGCCGAAATCGAGGGCGAAATGGGCGACCAGTTGCCCGGCCTGCAGGCGCGCCTGATGAGCCAGGCGCTGCGCAAGCTCACCGCCAACATCAAGAAGTCGAACTGCCTGGTGATCTTCATCAACCAGTTGCGCATGAAGATCGGCATGATGATGCCCGGCCAGAACCCGGAAACCACCACCGGCGGCAACGCGCTGAAGTTCTACGCCTCGGTGCGCCTGGACATCCGCCGCATCGGCTCGGTCAAGAAGGGCGACGAGATCATCGGCAACCAGACCAAGATCAAGGTGGTCAAGAACAAGATGGCGCCGCCGATCAAGCAGATCGTCACCGAGATCCTGTACGGCGAGGGCATCAGCCGCGAGGGCGAGCTGATCGAGATGGGCGCCGACCACAAGCTGGTCGAGAAGTCCGGCGCCTGGTACAGCTACAAGAGCGAGCGCATCGGCCAGGGCAAGGACAACGCCCGCCAGTACCTCAAGGAGCATCCCGAGATCGCCGCCGAGATCGAGGCGCAGTTGCGCGCGCAGCTGATGCCGACGGGCGGTCGCGCGGCCGCGGCGGAAGCGGTCGAGGCCGAGGAGGCCTGATCCACGACGGCGCGCGCGGCGTGCCCGCGCGCGCCTTCTCCGGGCCGGGCGTACCGCCGGACCCGGGGTGCCGCATGAGACGCCGCCGCGATCCCCCCGATGCCGACAACGCGCCCCAGCGCAGCGCCTACGACCGCGCGCTGGGCTGGCTGGCGCGCCGCGAGCAGTCGCGGCGCGAGCTGCGCGCGCGTCTCGACCGCAGCGGCTACGACGAGGCCGAGGCCGAAGCCGCCCTCGACCGGCTGGGGCGCGCGCAGTACCAGAGCGACGAGCGCTTCGCCGAGATGCTGGTGCGCACGCGCGTCAGCCAGGGCTACGGGCCGCTGCGCATCCGCGCCGAGCTGCGCACCCACGCGATCGCCGAGCCGGCGATCCGCGAGCTGCTGGCGCAGGCCGACGCCGACTGGGCGGCGCTGGCGCTGCAACTGCTGCGGCGCCGTTACGGCCGCGCCGCCGGCGACCGCGCCGAGCGCGACCGCCGCGCCCAGTTCCTCTTGCGCCGCGGCTTCGATGCCGCCACAGTAAGAGCCGTCACCCACGCCGACGTGGACGATGCCGGCACGGCCGAGGATTGATTCCGGCCGGTGCGGCGTGCACGACCCGAACCTGCCTCGGCGGGATCCCGCTTCCGACGCGCACGTCTCCCTGCACATACGGGGCGTCCGGGCGTAGGCGGGATTTCCGGCTGATGGCGTGGCCGCATCGCCCGTGTCCACCGTAGAACCGAATCGAGCTAACTGCCGCAACTCCATGAAAACCGCCGAGATCCGTTCGCGCTTCCTCGAATTCTTCCGCGCCCGCGGGCACGCCATCGTGCCGTCCAGCACGCTGGTGCCGGCCAACGATCCGACCCTGCTGTTCACCAACTCGGGCATGGTGCAGTTCAAGAACGTGTTCCTCGGCAGCGAGAAGCCGGGCTACGTGCGCGCGGCCGACGTGCAGCGCTGCCTGCGCGCCGGCGGCAAGCACAACGACCTCGATGCGGTGGGCTACACCGCGCGCCACCACACCTTCTTCGAGATGCTGGGCAACTGGTCGTTCGGCGACTACTTCAAGCGCGAGGCGATCGCCTGGGCGTGGGAGCTGCTCACCGTCGAACTCGGGCTGCCCGCCGAGAAGCTCTGGGTCACCGTCTACCACACCGACGACGAGGCCTACGACATCTGGCGCAAGGAGATCGGGGTGCCCGCCGCGCGCATCGTGCGCATCGGCGACAACAAGGGCGCGCCGTACGCCTCCGACAACTTCTGGCAGATGGCCGACACCGGCCCGTGCGGGCCGTGCACGGAAATCTTCTACGACCACGGCCCCGGCATCGCCGGCGGCCCGCCCGGCTCGCCGGACGAGGACGGCGACCGCTACATCGAGATCTGGAACCTGGTGTTCATGCAGTTCGACCGCGCCGCCGACGGCACGCTCTCGCCGCTGCCGGCGCCGTGCGTCGACACCGGCATGGGCCTGGAGCGCCTGGCGGCGGTGCTGCAGGGCGTGCACTCCAACTACGAGATCGACCTGTTCCAGCATTTGATCAAGGCCGCCGCCGGCTTGACCGCAACGGCGGACCACGAGAACAAGTCGCTGCGCGTGATCGCCGACCACATCCGTGCCTGCGCTTTCCTGATCGTCGACGGCGTGCTTCCGTCCAACGAGGGCCGCGGCTACGTGCTGCGCCGGATCATCCGTCGCGCGCTGCGCCACGGCTGGATGCTCGGCGTGCGCGGCGACTTCTTCTGGAAGATGGTCGCGCCGCTGGTCGAGCAGATGGGCGGGGCCTATCCGGAGCTAGCGCAGAAGCGTGATGTCGTCGAGCAGGCGCTGCGCGCCGAGGAGCAGCGCTTCGGCGAGACGCTGGAGCACGGCATGCGCCTCTTCAACACTCTCGCTCGGCCTGAACGACTTGCGCTTGAGGAGGTGGTTCCGGCGAGTGCGTTGTCTACAGCAAGCTTTGGGGCGTTTGGGATAGGGACAACCTTGGCCGAGGCGAACGAAGAACGCCAAAGTCACTTGGATGTTGTCTTTCGTGAAGGCAATGGGCAACGAACCTTGCGAGCCAAGCCCATGCGAGATGGAGAGATTGGGATTTTTGCAGTCGAGAGAGGGCGCGAAGGTCCAGCGCCATTATCCAAGTTCATTTTCTCGGACTTGGTCGTGTCAGGCGATTTGGCCTTCCGCCTCTACGACACCTACGGCTTTCCTGTGGACCTCACCGCCGACATCGCCCGCGAGCGAGGCCTGTCGGTGGACATGGCCGGCTTCGAGGCGGCGATGGAGGCGCAGCGCGAGCGCGCCCGCGCCGCCAGCCAGTTCGAATCGAAGGGGCAGATGCCGGCGGAACTCGCCAGCGCGCTGGCGCCCACCGCGTTCCTCGGCTACGAATCGCTCGAAGCCGACGCCTGCGAGGTGCTGGCGATCGTGCGCGACGGCCGCAAGGTCGACGCGCTGGGCGAGGGCGAGGAGGGCGTCGTGATCCTCGACCGCACGCCGTTCTACGCCGAGTCCGGCGGCCAGGTCGGCGACGCCGGCGCGCTGGTCGCGGGCGGCGGCCGTTTCGAGGTTGCCGACACGCAGAAGCTCGGCGGCGCGTTCCACGGCCACGTCGGCCGCTGGCGCGGCGCCGCGCCGCTGCGCGCCGGCGCGCGCGTGCGCGCCGAGGTCGACGCCGAGCGCCGCCGCGCCATCGTGCTGAACCACTCCGCCACCCACCTGCTGCACGCCGCGCTGCGCAAGGTGCTCGGCGAGCACGTGCAGCAGAAGGGCTCACTGGTCGCGCCGGACCGGCTGCGCTTCGACTTCGCGCACTTCCAGCCGGTCGGCGCCGACGAACTGCGCCGCGTCGAGGACATGGTCAACGCCGAGATCCGCCGCAACGTCGAGGCGGAAGTGCGCCACATGGGCTACAAGGACGCGCTCGCGTTCGGCGCGATGGCGCTGTTCGGCGAGAAGTACGGCGACGAGGTGCGTGTATTGCGCATGGGCGGGTTCTCCACCGAGCTGTGTGGCGGCACCCACGTCGGCCGCACCGGCGACATCGGCCTGTTCAAGATCGTCGGCGAGAGCGGCGTGGCCGCCGGCGTGCGCCGCATCGAGGCGCTGACCGGCGCCGGCGCGCTGGCGTTCGTCGTCGACGAGGAGCGCCGTCTCGGCGAGGCGGCGGGGCTGCTGTCCGCCGGCGCCGGTGACGTCGTCGACAAGCTGCGCCAACTGCTCGACCGGCAGAAGCGGGCCGAGCGCGAACTGGAATCGCTGAAGGCGAAGGCGGCCGGCTCGGCGGTGCAGGATCTCGTCGGTCAGGCGCGCGAAGTCGGCGGCATCCGCGTGGTCGCCGCGCGCGTCGACGGTCTCGACGCCAAGTCGCTGCGCGAAGGCGTGGACACGCTCAAGCAGAAGCTCGGCGACTGCATCGTGCTGCTCGCTGCCGGCGTCGACGGCAAGGCCGCGCTGGTCGGCGGCGTGCACGGCGCCGCGCTGGGCAGGGTCAAGGCCGGCGACGTCGTCGCGCAGGTCGCGCGGCAGATCGGCGGCAAGGGCGGCGGTCGCCCGGACATGGCGCAGGGCGGCGGCAACGACACGCCGCAGCTGGACGCCGCGCTGCGCTCCCTGCCCGAGTGGATCGCCGCACGCCTGGCGTGATTCGAACGAACGCCGCGCGCTGCGGTCTAAACGCGAAAATCACGTTGCATTAATTGCGCGGGCAAGGGCCCTCGGATAGTATCGCCCGGCCGTGGCGGCATGGGGAGTCGCCGCTGCGGTCGACGGGCGCGCGGGAGAGGCCACGCCACCGTCGAAGCGCCCAGATCGGCGCGTCAGCGGCGAGCAGTTCGCCGGACCGTTTCCTGCAAGTGCGGCCGGGGTGAGTCGCGAGGGCAGGGTACGCGGCCTGACGACATGAGCGATTAGGAGTATCGACATGCTGATTTTGACTCGCCGGGTGGGGGAAACCCTGATGATCGGTGACCAGGTGACGGTCACCGTGCTCGGCGTGAAAGGCAACCAGGTACGCATCGGCATCAACGCGCCCAAAGACGTGGCCGTGCACCGTGAAGAGATCTACCAGCGCATCAAACGCGAACAGGAGCACCCGGACACCCCGACGTCCGAATCGGAGTCCGACTGAGGCTTTACGCTCCTGGCACCAGCCGCTATCCTTCGCGGTCTGCGGCAGCGGATGCCGCGTGCACGCTCGTTACACGGAGAGATGCCCGAGAGGCCGAAGGGGCTCCCCTGCTAAGGGAGTATAGGGTCAAAAGCTCTATCGAGGGTTCGAATCCCTCTCTCTCCGCCAGTTGATCCGAAGAGCCGCGACGCATGCGCCGCGGCTCTTTTGCATGAAGCAGGTGTTGTTCGCGAATAGACGTCCAGACGGCTATTCGTTCCGATGGCCGCGACGACGCTCGCGGTTGCGCGGGACGCGTTCCGCGGCGGCGTTGCGGAATGGCGTCGGGGCGACGCAGCGGGGGCTTGACGCCCGCGCGGCGGGCCGGAATAATCTCGCGTCTCGCCGAACGGCGCGCTGGCGGTTGCAGCGCGGCGCAAGCCGGCGGAAGGTTTTCGTGCGCGCCCGTAGCTCAGTTGGATAGAGTACCAGGCTACGAACTTGGTGGTCGGGAGTTCGAATCTCTCCGGGCGCGCCATTTTTCGACGGAACGGGGTGCCCGGCGCCCCGTTTTGTTTGGCTCCGCAGGTCGATGCGCGGAGTCGCGGCGGGCGGGTCGTCCGGTCCGTCGCCGCGACGAAACCGATTGACTGCTGCAAGGCTCGTCCGTACTATTTCGGATCTTCGGGACACTGCTCTGCCGAGGGGTCCGGAAAGCGACGGGGTATAGCTCAGCCTGGTAGAGCGTTGCGTTTGGGACGCAAAAGTCGGGGGTTCGAATCCCTCTACCCCGACCACCCGGCTGTGTTTGCCAGAGACTGCGCCTGTAGCTCAACCGGATAGAGCATCGGCCTTCTAAGCCGACGGTTGCAGGTTCGAGTCCTGTCGGGCGCGCCAAACGTGGTCGCAAGCTTTATGGTGGGCGTAGCTCAGTTGGTTAGAGTACCGGATTGTGATTCCGGTTGTCGTGGGTTCGAGTCCCATCGCCCACCCCAGATTCAGTACCATGTACTGAACGCACAAATCAGTGGGCCGTTAGCTCAATTGGTAGAGCAGCGGACTCTTAATCCGTAGGTTCTAGGTTCGAGTCCTAGACGGCCCACCATCCTTCCCTCGGCTCGCGTGGTTCCCCAGAGTTTCGTGTCCGGCGGCATCGTGATGTTCGGACGCTGCGAAAGTGGCGGAACTGGTAGACGCGCTGGATTTAGGTTCCAGTGGGGCAACCCGTGAGAGTTCGAGTCTCTCCTTTCGCACCAACCCGCACGGCGGCGGCGTAAGCCGGCGGCGGCCTTTCGCAGTTTCGGGAGTCGGCATGCAAGTTTCAGTCGAGAACGTCGGCAAGCTGGAGCGCAAGCTCACGGTCAGGTTCCCCGCCGAGCAGCTGGAATCGCAGGTGCGCGAGCGCATCGTGCAGATGGGGCGCAGCGCCCGCCTGAAGGGTTTCCGCCCCGGCAAGGTCCCGGCCAAGGTGATCGAGCAGCGTTACGGCGCGCAGATCCGCGGCGAGGCGCTTTCGGAGCTGATCGGCAGCACGTTCCGCGAGGCGGTGGCCAAGGAGAACCTGCGCCCGGTGGCGCCGCCGTCGATCGATACCACCGGTGCCCCCGAGGCCGGCGAGATCGCCTATACCGCGACCTTCGAGGTACTGCCGGAGCTCGGCGGCGTGGACGTTGCCGCGCTGGAGATCGAGCGCCCGGTGGCGACCGTCACCGAGGCCGACGTCGACACCATGATCGAGACCCTGCGCCAGCAGCGCCGCGGCTTCGAGGTGGTCGAGCGCGCCGCGCAGGCGGGCGACCTGGTGCTGTTCGAATATGCCGCGCAGACCGCGGACCGGCGCTGGCCGGAGCAGGGCCTGGAGCGCGCCGGTTCGGTGCTCGGCAGTGGCACCCTGTTCAAGGAGTTCGACGCCGCGCTGACCGGCCAGGCGGTCGGCGCCGAACTGGAGGTCGACGTCGCCTTCCCGGCGGAATTCCGCAACCCGGACCTGGCCGGCAAGCTGGCGCGCGTCAGCCTCAAGGTCACCAAGGTGCAGGCGCCGAAGGTGCCCGAGCTGGACACCGCTTTCATCCGGCAGTTCGGCATCGCCGACGGCAGCCTGGAGACGTTCCGCACCGAGGTGCGCGCCAACCTGGAGCGCGAGCTGGCCAACACGCTGCTGGCGCGCCTGAAGAACGAGGTCGCCGGCAAGCTGGCCGCGACGCGCCCGGACCTGGACGTGCCGCGCGTGATGGTGCAGGCCGAGGCCGAGGCGATCGTCCGCGCCAGCCTGCCGCAGGGCGCGCAGCTGCCGCCGGAGGCGCTGGTCGGCGCCGAGCCGCTGGCGCGCCGCCGCGTGATCGCCTCGCTGCTGATCGGCGAGATCGCTCGTCAGCACCAGCTGCGCGTGGACGGCAAGCGCGTCTCCCAGCTGCTCGGCGCGATCGCCTCGACCTACGAGGAGCCGCACAAGGTCATTGAACTCTACAATGCGGATCCCCAATTGATGAACGGACTGCAGAACCGCGTCCTCGAGGATCAGGTGGCGGAGTGGGTGGCGGAACACGCCAAGACCACCGAGAAGCGCCTGAGCTTCGACGAGGTGATGCGCCCGAACCAGGCCGCCTGAGGCGGCCGCGCCCCTGGAGATCCGCATGAGCCGGTCCGTCGAGCCGATCCAGAACCTGAACCTGGTGCCCGTCGTCGTCGAGCAGACTGCGCGCGGCGAGCGCGCCTACGACATCTACTCGCGCCTGCTGAAGGAGCGGGTGGTGTTCCTGGTCGGCCCGATCGACGACTACATGGCGAACGTGGTGGTGGCGCAGCTGCTGTTCCTCGAGTCCGAGAACCCGGACAAGGACATCAGCCTGTACATCAACAGCCCGGGCGGCTCGGTGACGGCCGGCCTGGCCATCTACGACACCATGCAGTTCCTCAAGCCGGACGTCAGCACGATGTGCATCGGCCAGGCGGCCAGCATGGGCGCGTTCCTGCTCGCCGCCGGCGCCAAGGGCAAGCGTTTCGCCCTGCCGAACTCGCGCATGATGATCCACCAGCCTTCCGGCGGCGCGCAGGGCCAGGCCTCCGACATCGCCATCCAGGCGAAGGAGATCCTGTACATCCGCGAGCGCCTCAACGAGGCGATGGCCAGGCACACCGGCCAGCCGATCGAGAGGATCGCCCGCGACGTCGAGCGCGACTTCTTCATGAGCGCCCCGGATGCGCAGGCGTACGGTCTGATCGACGCGGTGCTGGAGAAGCGCCCCGTCGAGACGGTCAAATCTTCCTGATCCTGCGCGCGTTTTCACATTGGGTGGCTTTCCGGGCTTGCCAGGCAGGCCCGGGAGGCTATGCTATCCTCGCAGCGCACCACGATTTTCGGGGCGGAGCATGAGCGACGACCGGCAAGGCCGATCCAACGACAGCGGCAAGATCCTCTACTGCTCCTTCTGCGGCAAGAGCCAGCACGAGGTCCGCAAGCTGATCGCGGGCCCGTCGGTGTTCATCTGCGACGAGTGCGTCGAGCTCTGCAACGACATCATCCGCGAGGAGCTGGAGGAGAAGGCCGCGTCCGGCCGCAGCCACCTGCCCAAGCCGCGCGAGATCATGGAGACCCTCGACCAGTACGTGGTCGGCCAGACCCGCGCCAAGAAGGCGCTGGCGGTGGCGGTCTACAACCACTACAAGCGGCTCGAGTCGCGGCAGAAGAGCGACGACGTCGAGCTGGCCAAGTCGAACATCCTGCTGATCGGTCCGACCGGTTCCGGCAAGACGCTGCTGGCGGAGACGCTGGCGCGCCTGCTGAACGTGCCGTTCACCATCGCCGACGCCACCACGCTCACCGAGGCGGGCTACGTCGGCGAGGACGTCGAGAACATCATCCAGAAGCTGCTGCAGAAGTGCGACTACGACGTCGAGAAGGCGCAGACCGGCATCGTCTACATCGACGAGATCGACAAGATCTCGCGCAAGAGCGAGAACCCGTCGATCACCCGCGACGTCTCCGGCGAGGGCGTGCAGCAGGCGCTGCTAAAGCTGATCGAGGGCACCATCGCCTCGGTGCCGCCGCAGGGCGGGCGCAAGCATCCGCAGCAGGAATTCCTGCAGGTCGACACGCGCAACATCCTGTTCCTCTGCGGCGGCGCGTTCGCCGGGCTGGAGAAGATCATCCAGCAGCGCTCGGAAACCACCGGCATCGGCTTCAGCGCCGAGATCCGCAGCAAGGAGCGCAAGCAGAACGTCGGCAAGCTGCTTTCGGAAGTCGAGCCGGAGGATCTGGTCAAGTTCGGCCTGATCCCCGAGTTCGTCGGCCGCCTGCCGGTGGTGGCGACGCTGGACGAGCTCGACGAGGAGGCGCTGGTCAAGATCCTCACCGAGCCGAAGAACGCGATCACCAGGCAGTTCAAGAAGCTGTTCGACATGGAAGGCGCCGAACTCGAGTTCCGGCCCGAGGCCCTGAACGCGATCGCGCGCAAGGCGCTCAAGCGCAAGACCGGCGCGCGCGGCCTGCGCACCATCCTCGAGCAGGTGCTGCTCGACACCATGTACGAGCTGCCATCGCTGGAGCACGTCAGCAAGGTCGTGGTCGACGACGCCGTGATCAACGGCCAGGCCGAGCCCTACCTGATCTACCGCGGCAATCTGCAGCAGCAGCGTGCCGCCGGCGAAGGCGCGAGCGGCGCGGCCTGATTTCGCGCACTTGATCGCGGCTGCGGCCGCCTCCACTTGACGATGCAGGGGCACGGGCGCAGGCTCGTGTCGCACGTCATTTTTTGGGTTTTTCCGGAGCCGTGATGCAAGAGAATTCGCCGATCCCCGTCGCGCCCGAACCGCTGCTCGCCGCGATGCCGGTGTTGCCGCTGCGCGACGTCGTCGTCTACCCGCACATGGTCATCCCGCTGTTCGTCGGCCGCGAGAAGTCGATGAAGGCGCTGGAGATCGCGATGGAGGGCGAGCGGCAGATCCTGCTGGTGGCGCAGAAGAGCCCCGACATCGACGATCCCAAGGTCGAGGATCTGCACGAGATCGGCACCCTGGCCGGCGTGCTGCAGCTGCTGAAGCTGCCGGACGGCACCATCAAGGTCCTGGTCGAGGGACAGAACCGCGTGCGCATCGCCGACTACGTCGAACGCGACGGCATGCTGACCGCACGCGCGCGGGTGATCGAGTCGACCTACACGCGCGAGCAGCGCGAGCTGGAAGTCGTCTCGCGCACACTGGTGTCGCTGTTCGAGCAGCTGGTCAAGACCAGCCGCAAGCTGCCGCCGGAGATCCTGTCGACGCTGTCGGGCATCGACGACGCCTCGCGGCTCGCCGACACCATCGCCGCGCACCTGACCGTGCGCCTGGCCGACAAGCAGCGCGTGCTCGAAACGATCGACGTCGCCGAGCGCCTGGAAATGCTGATCGGCCTGGTCGACGGCGAGATCGACCTGCAGCAGATCGAGAAGCGCATCCGCGGCCGCATCAAGACGCAGATGGAGAAGAGCCAGCGCGAGTACTACCTCAACGAGCAGATGAAGGCCATCCAGAAGGAGCTCGGCGAGCTCGAGGAAGGTCCCAGCGAGCTGGAGGAACTGGCGCGCAAGATCGAATCCTCGGGCATGCCCAAGGAAACCCTGGCCAAGGCGCGCCAGGAGCTGAACAAGCTGAAGCAGATGTCGCCGATGTCGGCCGAGGCGACGGTGGTGCGCAACTACCTCGACTGGCTGGTCGGCGTGCCGTGGAAGAAGCGCACCAAGGTGCGCAAGGACCTGCGCCTGGCGCAGGAGGTGCTCGACGCCGACCACTTCGGCCTGGAGAAGGTCAAGGAGCGCATCCTCGAGTACCTCGCCGTGCAGCAGCGCGTCGACAAGATGAAAGGCCCGATCCTGTGCCTGGTCGGTCCGCCCGGCGTCGGCAAGACCTCGCTCGGCCAGTCGATCGCCAAGGCGACCAATCGCAAGTTCGTGCGCATGTCGCTGGGCGGCGTGCGCGACGAGGCGGAGATCCGCGGCCATCGCCGCACCTACATCGGTTCGATGCCGGGCCGCATCATCCAGAACATGTCGAAGGTCGGCATGAAGAACCCGCTGTTCGTGCTCGACGAGATCGACAAGATGGCGA
>NZ_JBDKSX010000013.1:0-8481 GCF_039680435.1 Mizugakiibacter sp.
CTCGACCGGGATCTTCTGGCCGATGTAGTTCTCGATGTCGGGCAGGCCCATCGCGTAGAGGTCGCAGGCGAAGCTGATCGCATCGCCCTCCGCGCCGAGCCGCGCGGTGCGGCCGATGCGGTGCACGTAGTCTTCCGGGTCCTGCGGCAGGTCGTAGTTGAAGACGTGGCTGACGTCGGGGATGTGCAGGCCGCGCGCGGCCACGTCGGTGGCCACGATCATGTCGATCTGGCCGCCCTGGAAGCGCTCCAGCAGCTTCTGCCGCTTCTTCTGCGGCACGTCGCCGGACAGCGCGCCGACGCGGAAGCCCTGCCGCTGCAGGCGCTCGGAAACGCGCTCGGCGGCGGCCTTGGTGTTGACGAACACGATGCTGCGGTGCGGATCGCTGCGTTCGAGCAGGTTCAGCAGCAGCGGGATCTTCTCTTCCTTGGCCGGGAAGTACACCACCTGGCGCACGCGGTCGGCGGTGACGTGCTCGGTCTCCACCACCAGCTTTTCCGGGTTGTGCATGTGCTCGTAGGCGAGCTCCAGCACGCGGTAGCTCAGCGTCGCCGAGAACAGCAGCACCTGGCGCTGCTCGCGCGCCGGCAGGCGGCGGAAGATGAAGCGCACGTCCTTGATGAAGCCGAGGTCGAACATGCGGTCGGCCTCGTCGATCACCATCACCTCGACGCCGTTCAGGCCGAACACGTGCTGCTTGTAGTAATCGAGCAGGCGGCCGGGGGTGGCGATGATCACGTCGCAGCCGTCTTTCAGCAGCTGGCGTTGCTTGTCGTAGTCGACGCCCCCATAGATCAGGGCGAAGCGCAGGCCGGTGTGGCGGCCGATCGCGCGCGCGTCCTTTTCGATCTGGATCGCCAGCTCGCGGGTCGGCGCGATCACCAGCGCGCGCGGATCGCTGTCGCGGCGCTCCGGCGTCGCCGGCAGCGTCAGCAGGCGGTTCATCAGCGCGACCAGGAAGGCGCAGGTCTTGCCGGTGCCGGTCTGCGCCTGGCCGGCGACGTCGCGCCCGGTCAGCGCGACCGGCAGGGTCAGCGCCTGGATCGGCGTGCAGCGGGTGAAGCCGCAGTCGGCAAGGCCTTGCTGCAGCAGCGGATGAAGGTCGAATTGCTCGAAGAAGGTATCGGTGAGTACGGTCTGGGACATGGGAAGGATGACGGTAAGGCGGGACAAGGCCGCTGGTGGCGCCCTTGAATCGCGCCCTGAGTTGCGCTGGAATGGGTGGGCGCCGCAACGGCAGCCTCCCGGTTTCCAGTCTCGCCCGCCTCGTGCGGGCGCACCAGTTTAGCCGATGCCGAGCGTGCCGGCTCTATCGCGGCCTTTGCGCCGCCTTTCCCCGCATAACGGAGATCCCCGGTGAGCGAGATGATCACCCACATCAGCGACAGCGACTTCGACAGCCAGGTGCTGCAGTCGGACACCCCGGTCCTGGTCGACTTCTGGGCCACCTGGTGCGGCCCCTGCAAGGCGATCGCGCCGGTGCTCGAGGACATCGCCAAGGACTACCAGGGCCGCCTGAAGGTGGTGAAGGTGGACGTCGACCAGAACCAGAAGACGGCGATCGCCTACAGCATCCGCTCGATCCCGACGCTGATGGTGTTCAAGAGCGGCAAGGTCGAGGCGCAGCAGCTCGGCGCCGTGCCCAAGGGCCAGATCGCCCAGATGCTGGACCGCGTCGTCTGAACACGCCGCGCGCCGCGCTGGACGCCGCGCGGCGCGCGATGCTAGGCTGACCCATCCGCCGGAGCGCAGTCCGCGCCCGCCCGCCTCGAAAGCATCCCCTCCGTTCCCACCCTTCAACGGCGCCCGCGAGGTCCGTCCGTGTCCGATATCGAAAGCAAAGACAACGCCGAAGCGTCGCGTCCGGCCGACGCGCCGATCGAGGCCCGCAAACCCGATGCCGGCGAGCACGCCGAGGGCGGCGACGCCCCGCGCGAAGGCGGCGAGCCGTCGCAGCAGCCGCGCCGCGAGCGCGAAGGCCGCAACCGCCGCCGCGGCCGCCACGACCGCGGCCCGCGCCCGCAGCAGCCGCAGATGCAGAACGGCAACGGCGAGGACGAGGGCGACGGCGGCGATCCGAACCGCCTGATCAACCTGACCGAGCTCAAGCGCAAGAACGCGCTGCAGTTGCTCGACCTCGCCGAATCGCTGGGCATCCAGGAAGGCGTCGCGCGCGCGCGCAAGCAGGACGTCATCTTCAACATCCTCAAGGCGCACGCCCGCACCGGCGGCGGCATCTGGGGCGAGGGCGTGCTGGAGATCCTGCAGGACGGCTTCGGCTTCCTGCGCTCGGCCGACGAGTCCTACCTGGCCGGCCCCGACGACATCTACGTGTCGCCGTCGCAGATCCGCCGCTTCAACCTGCGCACCGGCGACTACATCACCGGCCGCGTGCGCCCGCCGAAGGACGGCGAGCGCTATTTCGCGATGCTCAAGGTCGACGACATCAACGGCGAGCCGCCGGAGGCGTCGAAGAACAAGATCCTGTTCGAGAACCTGACGCCGCTGTTCCCGCGCAAGGCGTTCCACCTCGAGCGCGGCAACGGCTCCAGCGAGGACATCACCGGCCGCATCCTCGACATGATCGCGCCGGTCGGCAAGGGCCAGCGCGGCCTGATCGTCTCGCCGCCCAAGGCCGGCAAGACGATGATGCTGCAGAACGTCGCCCAGGCGATCGTGCACAACCACCCCGACGCGCACCTGATCATCCTGCTGATCGACGAGCGTCCGGAGGAAGTGACCGAAATGCAGCGCTCGGTGCGCGCCGAGGTGGTCAGCTCCACCTTCGACGAGCCGGCGGTGCGCCACGTGCAGGTCGCCGAGATGGTGATCGAGCGCGCCAAGCGCCTGGTCGAGCACAAGCGCGACGTGATCATCCTGCTGGATTCGATCACCCGCCTGGCGCGCGCCTACAACACCGTGGTGCCGTCCTCCGGCAAGGTGCTGACCGGCGGCGTCGACGCCAACGCGCTGCAGCGCCCGAAGCGCTTCTTCGGCGCCGCGCGCAACGTCGAGGAGGGCGGTTCGCTGACCATCCTCGCCACCGCGCTGATCGACACCGGCTCGAAGATGGACGAGGTGATCTACGAGGAGTTCAAGGGCACCGGCAACATGGAGGTGCACCTGGACCGCCGCATCGGCGAGAAGCGCGTGTACCCGGCGATCAACATCAACCGCTCCGGCACGCGCCGCGAGGAGCTGCTGATCGAGCCCGACATGCTGCAGAAGGTGTGGATCCTGCGCAAGCTGCTGCATCCGATGGACGAGCTCGCGGCGATGGAGTTCATGCTCGACAAGATGAAGAACACCAAGACCAACGAGGAGTTCTTCAACTCGATGAAGCGCGGCTGAGCACGCGCGCTTCCGCGAAAAGCCGGCGCAAGCCGGCTTTTTCGTGCCCGCCGCCGCGAAAGCCGGGCGAAACCCTGCCCGCCTAGCCTGCGCGCAGTCCCGGACGGTGAAGCAGGCATGCGCATCCTGGTCGTCGAAGACGACGCCGCGGTGGCCGACGCGATGCGGCGGGGGTTGTCCACCGAAGGCTACGCGGTGGACCGCGTGGAGTCGGCCGAACGCGCCTACGCGGCGCTGGCGAACGAGCACTTCGACCTCGCCATCGTCGACCTCGGCCTGCCGGGCGACGACGGCTTCGCCCTGCTGCGGCGCGTGCGCCGCGGCGGCGCGACGCTGCCGCTGCTGGTGGTCACCGCGCGCGACGCGCTGACCGACCGTGTCAACGCGCTCGACCTCGGCGCCGACGACTACCTGGTCAAGCCGTTCGCCCTGCCCGAGCTGGCCGCGCGCTGCCGCGCGCTGATCCGCCGTGTCGCCGCGGCGACGACCGCGCAGCTCGCCATCGGCCGGCTGCAGCTCGACCTCGGCGGCCGCCGCGCGTGCGTCGCCGGCACCGCGCTGGAGCTGACCCAGCGCGAGTGGTCGGTGCTGGAATGCCTGGCCCTGCACGCCGGGCGCGTGGTCAGCAAGGAGCGCCTGATGCAGGCGATCACCAGTTGGGACGAGGACATCACCGCCAACGCGATCGAGGTGCACATGTCGCGGCTGCGCGCCAAGCTGGGCGACGCCGCCAGCATCCGCACCGTGCGCGGACTCGGCTACTGCCTGCTGGAAGAGCGCGCCGCCTGAATTCACAAAAGGCGCCGGCCCCTCTTGCTTCGCCTGCGGCTGCCGATATAACTGGCAACAGGCCGAGCGCAGGCCCGGAGCGCAGCCATGACGAACATCCTGCACGGTCGCACCGCGACCGCCCTCTGGCAGGGCCTCGTGCACGAGGCGCAAGCGCGTGCCGATGCGCGCCTGGACGAGGAGCTGGAAAGCTACCTCGTGTTCGTGCTGATGCGGCATCTCGGCGACGCCGAGCTGAACGCGCGCGCGCTGGCGCTGGACTACCTCGACGCGCTCGCCCGCCACGGCGCGCTGCGCGAACAGGCGCTGCGCGACACCGGCGACCGCTGCCTGCTGATCGCCGGCCTGTACCCCGAGCAGGCCGAGCGCCGGCGCGTCAGCCTGTCCTATTTCCTCGACCTGGGCAGCGCCGCCTACGCGGCCGAGGCCGAGCAGCCGCGCAGCGCGCTGGCCGCGCTGTATCGCCACCTCGCCGAGGCGTTCGCGCGGCTGGTGCGCGCGCTGATCGAGCTGCGCCGCTGGTCGGGCGAATGGCGCGGTCCCGACGCGCTCGCCGCGCACGCGCTCGGCCGCGCCGACCCGGCCGGCGCCGCGCGCGACTTCCCGCGCGCGCTGCTGCTGGACGCGCCGGGCGGCCTGCACTGAGGCGCGGCGGCGGCGCTGGAGCCGCCGCGACGCGCGCCCTACACTGAACGCTTTCGCGAGGAAGCCCCGATGCGCATCTGCGTCTACTGCGCCTCCAGCCAGCACGCGCACGCCGAGTACCGCGCCAGCGCCTACCGGCTCGGCGAGCTGCTCGCCGAGGCCGGCTGCACGGTGGTCTACGGCGGCGGCTCGGCGGGCTCGATGGGCGCGGTCGCCGACGGCGCGCTGGCGCGCGGCGGCGAAGTGATCGGCATCCTGCCGCGCTTCATGGCCGACCTCGAATGGGGCCATCCCGGCCTGACCCGCCTCGAATTGGTCGAGGACATGCGCGAGCGCAAGCACAAGCTGCTGGCCGGTTCCGATGCGGTGATCGCGCTGCCCGGCGGCTGCGGCACGCTGGAGGAGCTGTTCGAGGCGATCACGTTGAAGCGCCTCGGCCTGTACTTCAACCCGATCGTGCTGCTCAACACGCGCGGCTTCTACGCGCCGCTGGACGCGTTCCTGCGCACGGCGATCGACGAGCGCTTCATGAATCCCGAGCACGCCGGCATGTGGCAGATGGTCGAGCACGTCGAGGACGTGCTGCCGGCGATCCAGGCCACGCCGCGCTGGCACGACAACGCGCGCGAGTTCGCGGTGGTGCGGTAGCGCTACGGGAGGCGGCCGCCGTACAGCGGTGGGCTGAAGCCCACCCTACGGCCAGGTGCGGCGCGACGCGTCACTCATCGGCAGCGACACCGTCGTCGGCATCGGCGGCTGGCTCGTCGCCGCCGTCGGCGGGCGCCGCCGTCTCCTCGCCGCCATGCGGGCGTCCGACCGATGCCGCCGGCCGCCAGCGCGTGCGCGCCGGCAGCAGCGCCTCGGCGGCGTCCACCGCGAGCAGCAGCTCGCCGCGCCGCGCCGCGGGCAGCTCCGCCCAGTGGCAGCCGGCCAGCGCGCCTTCCAGCGCGTACAGCAGGTTGAGGCTGGCGCGGAAGCCCGCGCGCTTGACGCGCATGTAGGCCTCGACCGCGCCGAGCCGTTCGAGGTCCGCCTGCGTGTGCACGCCGACCTGGCGCAGCCAGGCGGCCGACTTCGGCCCGATGTTGCGGATTTTCGCCGCGTCGCTCATCGCGCCGCCCCGCCGCCCGGACGGTTCAGGCCAGCGATGCCATGAAGGCCGCGCACAGCGCCTCCATGCCCGCGCGGTCGTCGGCGTCGAAGCGCGCCGGCGTGGGGCTGTCCACGTCCCATACGCCGAGCAGGCTGCCGTCCGCCCTGACCAGCGGCACCACGATCTCCGAGCGCGAGGCCGCGTCGCAGGCGATGTGGCCGGGGAAGGCGTTGACGTCGCGCACCAGTTGCGTCGTGCGCGTCGCCGCGGCGGTGCCGCACACGCCCTTGCCCAGCGCGATGCGCACGCACGCCGGGCGTCCCTGGAACGGTCCGACCACCAGCTCGGTGCCGTCGTAGAGGTAGAAGCCGCACCAGTTGAGGTCGGGCAGCGCGTGAAACACCAGCGCGGCGAAGTTGGCGGCGTTGGCGATCAGGTCGCGCTCGTCGTGCAGCAGGCCGCGCGCCTGCTGCGCCAGCTCGGCATACAGCTCGGGCTTGCTCCCGGCGAGGATCGGGGCGGCGGTGAACATCGGCGCACCTGCGGCAAAGAGGGGAGTGCGATTGTAAGCCCGCCGGCGCGCGTGCTGGCATACTGCGCGCGGTGAACCGAACCCGCATGCACGACGACGCCCCGCACGACGCACCCGCCCGGCGCATCCGCGGCCTGGCCTGGATCGACGCGATACGCGGCGCGACGGCCGCACCGGCGTTCGCGGCAGGCTTCCGCGCATGAGCGCACTCGGCGTGTTCGTCGCCGGCACCGACACCGGCATCGGCAAGACCTGGGCGAGCTGCGCGCTGCTGCACGCGCTGCGCGACGCCGGCCTGGACGCGGTCGGCATGAAGCCGGTGGCGAGCGGCAGCGAGGCCACGCCGCAGGGCCTGCGCAACGCCGACGCGCTGGCGCTGCAGGCGGCCAGCGCGCCGCCGCAGCCGGATTACGCGGCGCTCAACCCGGTCGCGTTGGCCGAGCCGGTGTCGCCGCACCTCGCCGCGCGCGCGGCCGGCGTCGAAATCACGCTGGCGCCGCTGCGTGCCGCCTACGCATCGCTCGGCGCCGGCCGCGACGCGGTGGTGGTCGAGGGCGTCGGCGGCTGGCTGGCGCCGCTGTCGGACACGCTGCCGGCCTCGGCGCTGCCGACCGGGCTTGGCCTGCCGGTGATCCTGGTGGTCGGCCTGCGCCTCGGCTGCCTCAACCACGCGCAGTTGAGCGCGCGCGCGATCCTCGCCGACGGCTGCGCGCTGCTCGGCTGGATCGGCAACGCGATCGACCCGACGATGGCGCGCCTCGACGACAACCTCGACACGCTGTGCCGCCTGCTGCCGGCGCCCTGTCTCGGCGTGCTGGACTACGCGCCGGACGGCGATCCCGCCACACAGGCGCCGGCGCTGGCGCGCGCCGTCGCGGCGCTGCGCGCGCGCGGCGCACGCAGCCGCTGACGCCGCGCGTGCTAGATTCGGCGGCGGCGCAATCCGCCGCCGGCCGGAGTCCGATCCGCGTGAAGCAGCGCTACTACCTCGGCATCGACGACATTGCCCATGCGCGCGGCAGCGACCCCGCGTTCGCGTTCGCCGGCAAGAGCCCCGAGGCGTTCGCCGATGCGCTGCAGCGGGCGCTGCGCGAGCCCTCGCTGTTCCTGCGCTGGAAGGCCGCGCAGCCCGACCCGGACGCGATCGACGACAGCCTCGGCGCGTGCGATCCCGCCGCCGCGGTGCGCGCGACGCAGGCCGACCTGCACACCGACGTCGAAGTCGTCACCGGCCTGCCGCACGCCGTGCTGAAGCACCGCCTGGCGCTGCTGATCGGCCAGCACTGGACGCTGCGCGACGTGCGCGGCGCCTGAACACGCATCGCCCCGCACGGACCCGCGCATGACCTGCCCCATCTGCGCCGCACCCAGCGAGCCGTTCGCCGAACACCGGGTGCTGGGCCGGCACCAGGCCCGCTATCGCCGCTGCACCGCGTGCGGCCACGTCTACGTCGACGCGCCGCACTGGCTGGAGGAAGCCTACGCCAGCAGCGCGATCGCGGCGCTCGACACCGGCATCGTGGTGCGCAACCTGTACCTCGCCGACGTGCTGGGCGCGCTGCTCGGCACGCGCTTCCGCCACGCCCGCCGCTGCCTCGACTACGGCGGCGGCAGCGGCCTGCTGGTGCGCCTGATGCGCGACCGCGGCCACGACTTCCGCTGGCAGGACGCGCATTGCGACAACCTGTTCGCACGCGGCTTCGAGGCCGACGCGGACGCGCGCTTCGACCTGATCACCTGCTTCGAGGTGATCGAGCACCTGGTCGATCCGCTGGCGGTGTTCGAGCGGCTCACCGCGCGCGCGCCGGTGGTGGTGTTCTCCACCGAACTGCTGCCGGCGAAGCGCAACCGGCCCGGCGAGTGGTACTACTTCGCGCCCGAGTGCGGCCAGCACATCGGCTTCTTCACGCCGGCCAGCCTGGCGGCGCTGGCGCGGCGGCTGGACCGCCATCTCGCCAGCGACGGCCGCATGGTGCACGTGCTGGCCGACGCGCCGGTCAGCCCGCTGCTGCTGCGCCTGCTGCGTCGACGCCCGATCGCGCGCGCGCTGGCCCGCCTGGCCCGGCGCCGC
>NZ_JBDKSX010000014.1:0-18582 GCF_039680435.1 Mizugakiibacter sp.
GCGCGCCACCCTACCTATGCGGGACGCCGGGCCGCGCCCGGCACGGCCGCGGCGGGTTCGCCGCCCGGCTCCACCCGACAGTTGCGAGGTTGCTCCGCCCGTGTCCCCCGCCAGCGATGTCCTGCACCGTTTCCTGATCGAACGCGCCGGCGTGCGCGGGGTGCTCGTGCAATTGTCGGGCGTCTGGCGGGAAGTCGCCGGCCGCGCCGACTACCCGCCGCCGCTGCGGCGGCTGCTGGGCGAGGCGCTGGCGGCGAGCGCGCTGCTGACCGGCAACATCAAGCTGCGCGGCAGCCTGTCGCTGGAACTCAAAAGCCAGGGTGCGCTGCGCCTGCTGTTCGCCGAATGCAGCGACCAGGGTCGCCTGCGCGGATTGGCGCGCTGGGAAGGCGCGCTGGCGGAGCCGTTGGACCTGGGCGCGCTGCCGCAGGCGCTGCTGGCGATCACGATCGGCGGTACCGAGCCCGGGCAGCAGCGCTACCAGGGGCTGGTCGCGGTCGAGGCCGCGCCGTTCGCGCAGTTGCTGGAAGGCTACTTCGAGCGCTCCGAGCAGATGCCGACGCGCATCGTGCTGGCCGCGGACGGCGAGCGCGCCGCCGCGCTGATGCTGCAGCGGTTGCCGCGCGAGGGCGGCCGTGCGGCCGAGGTCGACGACGACGCCTGGGCGCGCGACGGCCACCTTACCGCCACGCTCGGCGAGGAAGAACTGCTGCGGTTGCCGGTCGAGACGCTGCTGCGCCGGCTCTACCACGAGGAGGGCGTGCGCCTGTTCCAGGCGCGGCCGTTGACGTTCGGCTGCGGCTGCTCGCGCGAACGCGTCGAGCACGTGCTGCGCGCGCTCGGCCGCGACGAGGTCGAGGCCGCGCTCGCGGCGCGCGACGGCGAGATCGAGGTGACCTGCGAGTTCTGCGCCAGCCGCTACCTGTTCGACCGCGTCGACGCCGAACGGCTGCTCAGCGCGACGCCGGCCGCGCCGGCTTCGCCGCTGTCGCACTAGCCGCGGGACGCCGGCGCAAGCGGCGCGCTCGCCGGCGTTGCCGCGCGGATCCCGCCCCCGCGAAGGCGGGGCGGGCGGTTCAGACCGCCGCCTGCGGCGACAGCCAGGCCGCGGCCGGCTGCGCCTGGCCGAACAGGAAGCCCTGCCCGAAGCCGCAGCCCATGCGTTGCAGCGCGGCGCGCTGGCCTTCCTGCTCGATGCCCTCGGCGATCGTCTGCATGCCCAGCGAACCGGCCATGGCCAGGATCGCGCGCACCACCGCGCTGCTGCCGCCCTCGCCGTCAGTGGGCAGGTCGGCGACGAACGAGCGGTCGATCTTGAGCGCCTGCATCGGGTACTGGTGCAGGTAGCTGAGCGAGGAGTAGCCGGTGCCGAAATCGTCCAGCGCCACACCGATGCCGTGCGAGCGCAGGGTCTCAAGCGTGCGCTTGACCCGCGCCGGATTCTCCAGCAGCGCGCGCTCGGTGACCTCGATGCGCACGCGCTGCGCGACGACGCCGTGCTCCGCCATCAGCCCGAGCAGGCGGCGGTCGAGGTCGACCGAACGGAAATGGCGGCCGGACAGGTTGATGCTGACGAATGCGCCGGTGGCGGTGAGCGCGGGCGTCGCCGCGAACACCTGCTCGAATACCTTCCAGTCGATCGCCTCGGCGGAACCGTTGTCCTCGGCGATGGCGAGGAAGTCGATCGGCAGCAGCAGGCCGCGCTCGGGATGGCGCCAGCGCAGCAGCGCCTCGTAGCCGACGGTGCCTGCGTCCTGCAGGCGCACGATCGGCTGGAAGTGCGGCTCGAATTCGCCGCGCGCCAGCGCGCGGCGCAGGTCGTTCTCGATTTCCAGCAGGCTGACCGCCTCGCGCCGCAGGCGCTCGTCGAACAGCGCGTAGCGCTGGCGGCCCTCGTCCTTGGCGCGGTACATCGCCGAGTCGGCGTCGCGCAGCAGTTCCTCCGGCCGGCGGTAGTGCGGCGCCGCCAGCGCGATGCCGATCGAAGTCGAGGTGAACAGCTCCTTGGCGCCGAGCCGGAACGGCGCGTTCAGCTCGTCGATGATGCGCTGCGACACCTTGCAGGCGTCCTCGGCGTCGCCGATGTCTTCCAGCAGCACGGCGAATTCGTCGCCGCCGAGGCGCGCGACCACGTCCTGCGACTTCAGGCAGGCGCGGATGCGGCCGCCGGCCTGGAACAGCAGGTCGTCGCCGATCAGGTGGCCGACCGAGTCGTTGATCACCTTGAAACGGTCGAGATCGAGGAACAGCACGGCGAACTGGCGCGCCGCGTCCTCGTGGTAGCGGCCGAGCGCGCGCTCCAGACGCTGGATCAGCAGGCTGCGGTTGGGCAGGCCGGTCAGCGAGTCGTGCAGGGTCTCGTGCTTGAGGCGGCGCTCGATGCGCTCGCGCTCGGCGATCTGCTCGCGCAGGTCGCGATTGGCCAGCGCCAGCGCGCGGGTGCGCTCGCTGACGCGCCGCTCGAGTTCGGTGTTGGCCTGCTTCAGCGATTCCGCCGCGCGCCGTCGCTCCAGCGCGTTGGCGATGTGGTAGGACACGAAGGTGAGCAGTTCCTGGTCGCGCTGGCTGTAGCGGTGTTCCTCGCTGTAGCTTTGCACCGCCAGCACGCCGACCGTGCGCTCCTCGCAGACCAGCGGCACACCCAGCCAGTACACCGACTGCGCGCCGCTTTGCACCAGCTCGCCGCTGGCGCACAGGCGCTCGATGTCGCCGGTGTGGGCGAGCAGGGCGGTGCCGTGGCGCAGCACGTATTCGGTAAGGCCGCGACCGATCCGGCGCGGCTGGCGCGATGCGTCGAACTCGTCCACCGAGTAGGGGAAGTTCAGCTCGCTCTGGTCGTCCGAGAGCAGCGCGATATAGAAGTTGCGCGCGTACAGCAGGCCGCCGATCACGCGGTGCACCGCCGCGTAGAATTCCTCGATGCTCTCGGTGGTGCCGGCCAGCTCGGCAATGCGGAACAGCGCCGCCTGCAGGCGCTCGCCGCGCTGGCGCTCCAGTACCTGCTGCTGCAGCACGCGGTTGGCCTCGCGCAGCGCCTCGGTGCGCTCGGCGACGCGGCGCTCCAGTTCCTGGTGCGCCTGGCGGCGTTCCAGCGCCGTCTGGATGTGCTGGGCGACATAGGTGAGCAGGGCCTTGTCCTGCTCGCTGTAGCGCGCCTCTTCGGTATAGCTCTGCACGACCACCACGCCGGCCACCTGCTGGCCGTGCAGCAGCGGCACGCCGAGCCAGTCCACGCAGTCGGGGCCGGTCGCGGCGAGCGGACCGTCGACCTGGGCGGCGAGCTGCTCCATCGAGCCCATCAGCGACTCGCCGCGGCGGATCACGTGCCAGGTGAGGCTGTGGCGCATCTCCTCCAGCGGGTAATCGCGGGAGGAGTCGGGCGGGTCGCGGTCGGCGATGTCGACGTAGTAGGCGAAGCGCAGGGTGTCGCGGGCCGGGTCGTGCAGCGCGATGTAGAAGTTCTCCGCGTACATCAGGCTGCCGACGATGCCGTGCAGCGCGCGCATCACCTCGCCCATCTCGCGGTCGCCGCTGGCCTGGTCGGCGATCGCGTACAGCGCGCGCTGCAGGCGTTCGGCCTGCTCCAGGCGGGCGACCGCCTCGCGCAACCGCGCCAGCTCGGCGAGGGTGCCGAGCCGCAGTCCGCCCAATCGGGCGAGCTGCGCCAGCGCGGTCAGCAGGTCCAGGCGCGGGCTCTCGCCCGGGAACGCCACGTCCAGCGCCAGCGGCAGGCCGGCGCCCAGCGCCAGGCGCAGCCGGGTGCGGCCCGCCTCGCCATGCCGGTCGAGCAGCGTGCCGGCGGGGGTTTGCGACGGCTGCGCCGGGGCGAAGTGCAGCTCGGTGTCGGGGAAGCGCGCGCGAGCGTACGCCTGACAGGCGGCCTCGACGGCGGCCTGGGTATCGACGGCCAGCAGGGCTTCGATCGTGTCCCCGGACGAGGCATCCGCCCCGCCCACGCTCGTGACCCCTGCCGAGAGTGCGGGATACGCTGGCGTCATCGATTTGTTCGCGCCGGGTGTTGGCCGGCAGTGTAGCGCCGGGGGCGGTGCCTCGCACCGACGAAGCTGTGAGCCCGCGCACGTCTCCGTCTGTTAGTAAAACGTAAAGATGCGTATAATTCGACGACGTGCTGGAACCGGCCGCCGCGGTGGCGGTCGATCATGCACAGCAATAATCATGCCCTCGACGATGTTGCGTCCTGTCCTTCCGCTGGTCCTGTTGCTGACCCTGCCCTTCGCGGCCTGGGGGCAGGCGCCCGTGGCTGCGCACGGGAAGGCGGTTCCGCTGAACCAGGTCGCCGAAGTGGCTCCGGGCGTCTACCTGCCCCTGTGGCGCTCGCCCGACGGGCGCGTGCTCGCGCTGGTCGCGGCGGGGCAGGCGCAACCCGGACCGCTGCAGCCGGCGGCGCCGCAGATCGGCAGCCCGCTGGACTACCGGCTGATCGGCGCGACGTCTTTTTTGAGCGGCGGCCTCAGGCTGGACGTCACGCCGCAGACCTACCTGCGCGCGGGAGTTTCGCAGGCGACGTGGTCGAACGCCGCCGCTGCCGGCTGCGTGCCGGCCCAGCCGGGCGTTGAACACAGCATCTGCGTGGGCGGCAACGGCCTGTCCCTGCTCGGTACCGAGCTGGGTGCCGGGTACGGCGCCGGCCGCTTCGGCCTCGACCTGTCGCTGGGGTTGACCCATACGGGAACCGCTCGCGGCGGCGCGCTGCCGCAGATCGTGCCGCAACTGCCGATCCTGGCCCCCGGACTGCCGGTGGGCGGCATCGACGGCAGCGACAGCCTGAACGCCCGCGGCCAGCTGCTTCTCGGCGACGACACGCGGTTCGATATCGGCGCGGGCGTCGGTCGCGTCCGCGTGCTGCCGCAGCTCACCCCCGGCGGCGACAGCTTCGACAGCAAGACCCTGAGTCTCGGCCTGGATCGCGGCCGCCTGAGCGGCAACATCGTCGGCCGCATGCTGGAGCCCTCGGCCGGGTCCGGCATCGCCGGCCCCGGCCAGCGCTGGACCGCGATCGACCTCGGCGTCACCCTGCGCCTGCCGTGGCAGGGCGAGCTCAGCATCGGCGCCCAGAACGTCTGGTCCTCGGGCACCCCGCCGCTGGCCGCGCCGGGCTCCAATCCATCCGACCAGACCCGCGTCCCTTACGTCCAGTACCACCAGGACCTGTAAGCGATCCGCTCGTCATTATCGCGGCCGCTTTGGCTCGCTGCCCATCCTCGGCCTGACCCGGACGGCGGTCTGTTATTGTCCGCGGCCGGACCTTTGGGGGTCCCTGGTACCAGTTTCGCGGGGACAGGACAGTTGTCGACATGACCGACCGCATTGACCGCCAGTGGCAACGCGCGCAGCGCTATCTGGCCGAACGACAGTTCGGGCCGGCGAGGGCGGCGCTGGAGTCGTTGTTGTTGCGGGATCCAACCCATCTACAGGCCCACCTGGCCGTAGGGCGGGTCGCCTGGGCCGAGGGCTCGTTGCGTGATGCAGTCCGCCACGCGCTGGACGCCGCCCGCAACACTCCGCGCGAGGCCGACCCGACGGTAGTGGTGGATGTGGTGGCGACACTTCTGCAGGTCGGAGAGGTCGTGGCCGCCCGGGATTGCCTCAACCATCCGGCATTGGCGAACCTGCGCGACGGCCAGACCCTGGTCCGCCTTGCCTTGTCGAGGCAAATGGTGAACGAGCATGCCGAGGCGCTGAGTCTCCTCGATCGTGCTGCGGCGGCAGGCGTCGACACACCGGACTTCCATTTTTATCGAGGGGTTGAATCGACCTTCAACGGTCGCATGCAGGATGCGGAGAGAGAGTTCGAAGCCTGCCTGCGCCAGGCTCCGATGTTCGGCCGTGCGGCTCTGGCATTGTCCCGGCTGCGCAAACAGACGCCCGAAAGCAATCACCTGGACGATCTCGCTGCGCGTCTCCGTGCGATCTCGGGGATGGCGCAAGGCTGGGAAGACCATGCTGCGCTCGAGTTCGCCCGCTACAAGGAACTCGAGGACCTGGGGCGCTACGAGGAGGCGTGGGAGGCGCTTGAGCGGGCCAACGCGATCATGTACGCGCAGCTTCGCTACGATGCCGAGTACGAACGCCGTCTTTTCGATCGGCTCATCGATCTGTGTACGTCCGATTTCCTGAAACCGGTCGAAGTGCAGCACGAAGGGCCGCAGCCCATCTTCATCCTCGGGATGATGAGGTCGGGTACGACGTTGCTCGATCGCATACTGAGCAATCACTCCCGCGTGACATCGGCGGGCGAGCTCGACGATTTCGGCATGCAACTGCGCTGGGCCGCGGATCATCGCTTCACGCTGGACGACCACATGCTGCAACGCCTGCCTGGCCTCGACTACGTGGAGATCGGCCGGCGCTACCTGGCACAGACCCAGTGGCGTGCCCGGGGTCGCTCGTTCTTTATCGACAAGCTGCCGCGCAACTGGATGGTCGCCGGTCTCATCCGCCGGGCGCTGCCGCAAGCGCGCATCCTTCATTTGGTGCGCGAGCCGATGGACGTGTGCTTCTCGAACTTCCGCACGCAGTTCAGCGACCGGTTCCCCTACACCTACAACCTCGACGCCTTGGCCGCCCACTATCGCCAGTACCGCCGCGTGATGGCGCACTGGCACGCAGCGATGCCCGGGCAGTTGCTGGCCGTGCCGTACGCCGACCTCGTACGCGAGCCTGAGGCGACCGCCCGCAAGGTGCTCGACTTCTGCGGACTGGAATGGGAGCCGGGCTGCGTGGACCTGACCCGCAACAAGTCGGCGGTCGCGACCCTCAGCATGGTGCAGGTACGTGAACCCATCCACGCCCGGTCATTCGGCGAGTGGAGGCACTACGAGCGGCAGCTTGAGGGCTTGAGGAGGGCCCTCGAGGCCTGATTGACGTTCACGCGCCGGTGCCGCCATGTCCGCAGCGTGGTCTAACATGCTGAAAAAAATCACATAATCTGTACTGACGGGGCTTGGGGCCGGGCGCACGGCGCCCCCTTTGTGCACTTCCCTCCGCAGTGTGAGGCCTGGTCCGCGACCACCGGCAGAAGGCAGGAGCGATGCGGGTTCACGGGGACGGATGTGAGTATTACGGCGGTATTCCCAAAGGGTTATGAAGTTGTTAGGATCGGCCCTTGCCAGGGGTTTCGGTGGGCCATCTTGTGGCCATTCCAAGGATGGACACTAGTCCCGAGCTAGTCCCGTAGCTGTGTCACAACACTGACGTTGGAGAGCGTAATGAGACTCGACGTGAACAAGCTGTCGTCGGCAGTCCGCTTGGCGCTGTCGCTGGGTGCGGTAGCCGCGGTGGGCGCCACCGGCGCCGCCTATGCGCAGGATACCGGCACGGCCGGTAATCAGCCGAACCCGCAGAAGGCCCAGGCCCTCGAAACC
Organism: Mizugakiibacter sp.; assembly: GCF_039680435.1. Taxonomy (NCBI): domain Bacteria; kingdom Pseudomonadati; phylum Pseudomonadota; class Gammaproteobacteria; order Lysobacterales; family Rhodanobacteraceae; genus Mizugakiibacter; species Mizugakiibacter sp. The sequence continues at coordinate 7,386 of NZ_JBDKSX010000014.1, forward strand.
ATCGTGGTGACCGGTTCGCACATTCGCCGTGTGGACCTGGAAACCTCCAACCCCGTGGTCGCCATCGACCACGCGCAGATCCAGCAGACCGGCAAGCTGACGCTGGGCGATATCGTGCAGAACCTGCCGGTCGTGAGCGGCCCGGCTGTCAACCCGCAGGTCAACAACAGCGGTGGCAGCGGTTCGAGCATCGTCGGCCTGCGCGGCCTGGGCTTCCGTCGCACCCTGGTGCTGGTCGACGGCCAGCGCACCATCAGCAAGGACCTGAACTCGATCCCGGCCACCGCGGTCGAGCGCATCGAAGTCCTGACCGACGGCGCATCCGCGGTGTACGGCTCGGACGCGATCGGCGGCGTCATCAACATCATCCTGCGCAAGAACTACCAGGGCGCCGAGTTCTCCGCCGACTACGGCATCTCCGACCACAACGACGGCGAGCGCAAGGGCTACCACTTCATCTTCGGCCAGACGTCCGACAAGGGCAGCATCATGGCCGGCATCGACTACAACAAGACGGAGAGCGTGCTGTCCGCCAACCGCAAGTTCGCCGAGAACGCGGTGACGCTGTACGGCACCAACGGCGCCGGTCCGTCCGCGCCGCAGCCGCCGACGGGGTACGTGGGTGGTTCCAGCTTCCCGCCGTACCTCAACATCCAGCTGCCGACCGCGGCCCAGGCCGCGGCCGCCGGCCTCCCCGACCTTCGCGCGCAGTATGGCTGCAGCCGCGTTGCCTTGAACCAGGGTGCCAGCGGGCAGAACGCTGCCACTGACTACCACTGCTTCGGTTCCTCGGACAAGTACAACTACGCCACGGTCAACCTGATCATGACGCCGCAGGAGCGCACCAACCTGTTCGTCAATGGCACCTATCACCTGACCGACAACATCGACGCCTACATGGCGGCGTACCACAACAAGACCAGCGCTGGCTTCCAGCTCGCGCCGGCGCTGCTGGGCACGCTGTACGGTGCGGTGATCTCCAAGGACAACATGTACAACCCGTTCGGCGTCGACTTCGCCGCCGGCACGGGCAACGACTACCGCGCACGCCTGGTGTCGGCGGGCAACCGCGCCGCCCGCACCAACAACGCCATCGACCAGACCAATGCGGGCTTCAGGGGCAACCTGAACCTGTTCGATCAGGACTGGACCTGGGACGTCGGCTACAACTACGGCCACACGTCCACGGTCATCACCACCCTGGGTCTGCCCAACGTCGACGAGCTGAACACGGCGATGGGCCCGTCGATGCTCGATCCGGCCACCGGCTCGCCCATCTGCGTGGGCACCGCGGGCGACGCCAGCACGAAGATCGATGGTTGCACGCCGTTCAATCCGTTCAACCTGTTCGATCCGCAGTCCGTCGCGACCCTGCAGAGCATCGCCTCGCCGGCGCTGAGCAACTACTACAGCATCGAGCGCACCTGGCACGCCGACGTCAGCGGCGGCGTGTTCAACCTGCCGGCGGGCACCGCCCAGTTGGCGGGCGGCGTCTCCTATCGCAAGGAGTACACCCACAGCGTCATCGACCCGGTGCTGCTGATCAATCCGGCTACCGGCAACTGCACGCTGGGCAGCCAGTGCAGCTCCTCGCTGCAGGGCGGCTACAACGTGAAGGAGGCGTACGCCGAGCTGTTCGTGCCGATCCTGAAGGATCTGCCGTTCGCGCGCTCCCTGAACGTGACGGTGGGCGACCGCTACTCCAAGTACAGCACCTTCGGCAGCACCAGCAACACGAAGTTCGCTGTGGAATGGCGCCCGATCGACGACCTGCTGCTGCGCGGCACGGTTTCCAAGGTGTTCCGCGCCCCGACCGTGGGTGACGTGTTCGGCAACCCGATCAGCGATGCGCCCAAGCTGAGCACCGACCCGTGCGACCACATCACCGTCGCCAACCCGGCGTGCGTGGGCGTGCCGACGGACGGTTCGTTCGTCAACACCGACGTCTCCCTGGGTCAGCAGATCAAGGGCATTTCCTCGGGTTCCCAGTACGCCAACTTCCCGCTGGGCCCGGAGCAGGGCAAGTCGTTCGACTTCGGCTTCGTCTATTCGCCGAGCTGGGTGCAGGGGCTGTCGTTCAGCGCCGACGTGTGGCGCGTGTATCTGAACAACACCATCACCTCGATCGGTGCGCAGAACGTGCTGAACCTGTGCTTCGCCGGCCAGACCCAGTACTGCTCGCTGATCTCGCGCAACCCGGCGGGCAGCACCGCTCCGGGCCAGATCACCCAGATCATCGAGCCGACCGGCAACCTGGGCCGCACCGACGTTCGCGGTGTGGACATGTCGCTGCGCTACAGGCTGCCGGAGTTCGCGTTCGGCCAGTTCAACGTCGGCCTCGACGCGACCTACATGGGTCAGTACGACATGCAGACCGCGCCGGGTACGCCGGCCAACGCGGTCCTGCATGGCGCCGGCCACTTCGGCACGTTCGGCTCGCCGCTGGCATCGGCCTGCCCGTCGGGTAACGGCGGCGTCTGTCTGTTCCCGCGCTGGCGCGCACAGACCTTCGTCAACTGGCAGCTGAGCTCGTGGGACGCTTCCTGGCGGATGCGCTACATCGGCAAGTTCCGCATGGGCTCGCCGTCGCCGTCGCAGGACGTGTTCCCGGCCGGTACCTGCTACTACGGGGACTACTGCACGATCCACGGCATGTATATCGACTACGGCGCGACCGTGTACAACGACTTCCAGGTCGGCTACAACATCGAGGCGATCAATACGCGCATCGATGTGGGTATCGACAACGCGTTCGACAAGCAGCCGCCGTTCGTGTACGCCAACAACTCGCTCAACGCCAATACCGATCCGAGCGACTTCGATCTGATGGGCCGCTACTACTGGGCTCGCGTGACGGTCAAGTTCTGATCGGAAACGTTCAGGCACAGAGTGGTTTGACCTTGACGAGCCGCGCGAGTCTCTCGCGCGGCTCTTTTTTTTTGATGACGACGATGCCATCCATCCAGACGATCATCGCGGCACTGCAGGGCGGCCGGCCGGCCGAGGCTGAACGACTGTGCCGGGAGCGGCTTGCCGCGCAGCCGCACGACCAGGACGCGCTGTTCTCGCTGGCCATGAGCCAACAGTTCCAGGGCAAGCTCGAGGAAGCGGCCGAGAGCCACCGGCGCCTCACTGAACTGGTTCCGGAGAGCAGCGTGCACTGGGGCAACTACGCGACCATCCTGCACGCGTTGGGACGGCTGGACGAGGCGCAGGCCGCCTACGCGACGGCGGTGCGGCTGGATCCGCGCAATCCCGACCCCCGCATCAATTTCGGCCTCCTGCTCATCCAGCGCCAGGACTATCGGGCGGCACGCGAGATGCTTCTGGACGCATTCGAGATCGATCAGAACCTGCCGCTGGCGCGCATTCATGCGGCCCGCGCCTGTTGCCACTGCCAGGATTTCCACGGAGCGGAAGACCTGCTGAAGCCTTGGCGCAACTGGTTGCCGCTGCGCGACGACGCGCTGCAGATGGAGCTGTCCCGGCTGTTGCTGCTGCTCGCCGACGCCGAAGGCGCACGCGGTCTGCTGGAGGACATCGTGCGACGCAACCCCGCGCACCTCGAAGCCAAGGTGCAGCTCGCGAAAGTCGATGAAAGACTGAATCGGCTGGCGGAGGCGGAAGCCCTGCTCGGCTCGATCGCACAGGACGGCCTGCCGGAACAGGCGCGCCGCGAGGTGGCGCACGTGCGAGCCATCCTCGCGATGCGCAAGGGAGACGCGGCGACGGCACGGTCCCTGCTGGAACAGTCGGGGCCCATGCACGACATGGATTTCGGGCACTACTACGAGCTCGCGAAGGTATACGACAAACTCGGCGACACCGAACAGGCACTGCGCGCGCTGCGCAGTGCGCATGCCCTGCAGGTCGAGGAACTGAAACTCTCCTCGCCAAGGAAATTCGAACCCGACGCGCTTCCCTTGCCCGCGGCGACGCTGCACGTCAGTGCGGAGGACTATCGCCGCTGGCCCGAGCTGATAGCGCCGGACAGCCGTCATTCGCCGGTATTCATCGTCGGCTTCCCGCGTTCCGGCACGACCTTGCTCGAGCAGATGCTGGACGCCCACCCCGCATTGCAGTCGATGGACGAAAATCCGTTCTTCGACAGGCTGGCCGGTACACTGCGCCGGCACGACGAACGCATCCTCGACGATTTGAGCGTATTGCGGCAGCTGGATTGCGATGAGCTGCGCAAGCGTTACCTGATCATGGCATGCGAGAAGGTGCCCCGGCGCTGGGATGCGCAGCTGGTCGACAAGAACCCGTTCAACATGCTGTGGCTGCCGATGATCTACCGCCTTTTCCCGAAGGCCAAGTTCATCGTTGCGCTGCGACACCCGTGCGACGTGGTCCTGAGCTGCTACATGCAGAACTTCCGTTCCAGCATCCTCGGCGCTGCGAGCGAAACGCTCGAGCGCCTCGCCGCGGCCTATGTGCAAGCCATGCGCGGCTGGCTGCACCACGTCGACGTGTTCAAGCCGCAGGTGCTGCTCTCGCGCTATGAGGACCTGGTTGCCGACTTCCCGCGGCAGACCCGGCGCATCGCCGACTTCCTCGAGCTCGAGGATGCTTCGCCGATGATGAAGTTCGACCAGCGGGCACGCGAGAAGGGCTACATCGCCACGCCGAGCTACACGCAGGTCATCGAGCCGGTCAATACCAAGGGCGTGAACCGCTGGCTGCGGTACCGCCGGGAATTCGAGCCGGTGCTGCCGATCCTGGAGCCCATGCTCGAGCACTGGGGATATTCGACCGCCGCGAGCAACTGACGGCGCGGCGTCGCGCCGATTGTGGCGACTAGGCAGGGAACTTCAACAGCTCCGGCACATACGGAGCATAGTTTCGCCAGCGCTCCACCGATCGGGTGTAGACCGGTTGACGCGCCTGCCACAGGCTGGCGGTGCTGATGGTGCTCGCGGGCTTGTCCGGCGCCATGGTTGCATCGGCCGCCGGCAAGCCCAGCCAGGCAGCCGCGTCGGCGATGGTGGACTTCGGGTCGGCTACGAGTTGCTCGTAGTGCACGGTGTATATGGATGCCGCGTACCACTTGCGCCAGTGCGTCATCAGCCGGTCGCAGTCGCGCATGACCACCGCCATGTCGGCGAAATCGTAGGCGTAGCCCTGCACTTCCTCGGTGAACGACTGCATCCAAAGGGACAGCGCCGTGTCCCGCTCGCTACGCCGGGTATGGATGATCCTGGCATTGGGCCACAGCGCGAGCATCAGGCCCACATAGCGGAAATTGAGCGGTTGCTTGTCGATGAACCAGCGAGCTTCGGAGTCGTCCTGGCGAGCCTGCGCCACATAGGTCGCCGCGGCGCGTTCGAGCTCGGCGCGGCTCGGGTCGCCGGCGAGCGTGGACTGCTGCGCCAGCGTGGCCAGCCAGGGAAGCTCGCCGCGATTGCAGACCCCGGGGTAGCGCGACAGCAGTTCGGCCACCAGCGTGGTGCCGGAGCGCGGCATGCCGACCACGAACACAGGCACGAAATCGTGTGATGGACCGAGCCGGTGCGAGTAGGGATGCGCGGCGAGCCTTGCTTCCACGGCACGTCGCCAGGGCTTGCGCGTCCACTTCGTCAGCGCGTGCGCGAGCGCGTTGGCTTGCCGGAAGTAGCGGGCTGCCTGTGCGTAGTCGCCGACATCGTCGTGCGCCTTGCCCAGCGCAAACAACAGCGAAGCGCGGGCCTTGTCGCTGAGGTCGGTGCGCAACAGGCATTCGCCGAACAGGTGGAAGTCCGGGTGCGCGTCGCTGGCATAGCGTTGCGCGGAGGCCATTCCGTACGGTACGTGCCATTCGCAGGCCTGCGGGCTGTGCTCCAACGCGAAGATGTAGCGTTGCCGCGCGCGTTCGAATTCGCCGAGCTGGACCTCCAGCATGCCCGCGTAGGCATACAGGCGAGGATCGTGCGGGCTTACCGCGATCGCGTGCTCGGCAATAGCGGCCGCATCCTGCTTGCGCCCGCAATCGTCGAGCAATTCGATTGCCTGGATCGCCAGCTCGGTATCGTGCCGACCGTGCTCGAAGCATGCCCGCATCACCGCGGCGGCGGCGCTCATGCGGCCCTCGTCCTTGAGCATGCGCGCCAGCGCAAACGCAGCGCCGGCGTCGTCCGGGTGCTGCGTCAGCAGCTCGCGCAGGACGGGTTCGGCCTGCGTGCCGCGCTGCGTCTGCAGGTAGATGCCGGCCAGCACGCGCCGCAATTCGACCGATTGCGGGTACTCGCCCAACGCGCCGGCCAGCAGCGCTTCCGCGCCATCGCGGTCATCGCGCAGGACCAGCTGGCGTGCGCAGTCCAGCCAGTCCTGCTCGGCCGCGCCGGCAAGCGCTGCGAGCAGCGCGGCGCGCGCGGCCTGCGCGGAGTCGCGCTGCACGCGCACGGCGTAGTCGGCCAGGACGCGCGTGCTGCGACTGTTCGATGGTGCCGGGGTGGAATGGTAATCGGTCATGGATCGCAATCCTTGCTGTCAGGCCCGGAATGGCGGCAGGTCCAGCGCGGCACGCAGCGGGTCGAGCAGGGCACCGTAGCGCGGCGTGCGCGCCGTGTCGGCGCGCAGCGGCTGGCGTACCTGGGTTGCGCTGGGCGAGCGCACGTCGCGCTTGGTTTCGTGGAATCGCACGCAAGCCTCCTCGAACGGCAGCCCGCAGAATTCCAGCAGCGCACGAATGCAACCCGGAGGGTCGGCGATCAATTCTTCGTAGATGTGCAAGCGCACGTTCGACGGATGCTGTTCCGCCCAGTGACGCGTGCTGCGATCGAAGTCCCGCCAGTAGGAAGCGAGATCTGGGAACGTGCGCGAATATTCGTTGCCGGCCAGGTGCTGCCGGTAGCAGGAGAAACAGGTTTCCAGTCGATCGCGGTGACAGGCAACGATATGCGCGCCTGGCAGCATGGCGCGGATCGCGCCGATGTAGATCCAGTTGTTGGGCAGCTTGTCGGTGAAGACCGGGCGCCGATCACGCCAATGCGCGGTGCGTTCCAGATAGCGCCGACCGAGCCGCTCCCAGTCGGCCGATTGCATGGCACCGACCCAATGCGGGAACGGCATGCGGCGGCGATGCGATTCCTCGGCGATCACCAGCGGCAGGTCGGGCAGCTCGCCGGCGCCCTCGACCTGCGAGTGCGAAGCGAGGATCTGTTCGACCAGGGTCGAGCCCGAGCGCGGCAGGCTGACGATGAAGATCGCCTCGCGGCCGAGGTCTGCGGTGGATGCGGTGTCCGGCGGTGGCGTGAAAGCGGCGTCGATCGCTGCCACGGCCGCGGAAAACGCCGACGCCTGCCATGGCTGTCGGCGCAGTGCGATCTCCTTGGCCTGCGCCAGCGCGGCCAGCGCCTCGGCGTAGCGGCCGGCGGCGTCCAGCGCGCTGGCCAACGCGTAGCCCGTCGCGGTGCGGTCGTCATCGCTGGCGCGCGGGTCGCGCAATGCTGCGTGCATGCGTTCGATATCGTCCGTACCCAGTTGCGATGTCCTGAGATCGGCCAGCCCCCACCACGCCATACCCACCCATGGCCGTTCGGCGAGTACCTTGCGGTACTCGGCGGCCGCTTCTCCGGCGCAGCCGCCGACGCGCAGCATGTCGGCCAGTTGCGTGCGTGCGAGCATGTGATCGGGCGCCAGCGCGACGGCGCGCTTCAACGCATCGGCGGCTTCGTCGAAGCGGACGCTTCGTATCAGCATCACGCCGAGGTTGTACCAGCCGATGGCCAGGTCCGGCTGCAGGGTGCAGGCCTGTCGCAGGGCGGCGACCGCGGCGTCGAACTCGCCGGCGGCTGCAAGCGTCGTGCCCATGGTGTTGTGATAGAGGGCGTCCTGCGGGCGCTGCGCAGCGGCGCGCTGCATCGCACGGATCGCCTGTGCGTGCTCGCCGCGCAGGCTCAGGATGCCGGCGTGCAGGCGCAGGACCTCGGGGTGGTCCGGGTTTAGCGCCAGCGCGTCGGCAAGATGGCGGCCGGCTTCATCCGCCCGCCCCGCGTCGAGCGCCTGTGCGGCCGCTACGACGTGCTGCACGGACAATGGGCTCAATCCCTGCAACCGCGGAACCATGCCTGTCTCCATCGATGCTCGTGCTGAGGGGATTCGACCGGCGGTCGGTCGGCGACCCATTGCGCGGACGGTACGAAGGTGATGCCAGGCAATGCGAACCGACGCCCGATGTCCGGATAGGCCATTCGGACGATGAGTTTGGCGGATTCGTGCGCGGCTGTCTCCCCCGCTGCCGCCAGCCGGCGATGCGGAAGATCGAAACCTTGCCGTCGCGCATGCCGGGCCGGTGTTCCTGCGAGTCGCCTCGCCGCACGGGACCGGCCTCGTCGAAATGCCAGCTTCAGCCGCCGCCCTTGCGGATGCGGATATCGCCGCTGAAGGTCTCCACCGTCACGCGGCCCTGGCCGGCGCCGACGCGGGCGTCGAGGTGCGTGCCGGGGCCGTGCTCGGGGCGCTGGGTGCTGCCGAAGTCGCTCTGCAGGCTGCCGCTGAAGGTTTCCGCGCTGAGCTGCGCGGACAGGTCCGCCGGCAAGTCGAGGCGCACGTCGCCGCTCATCGTCTCGACGTGCAGGTTGCCGCCCGCGGCGAGGCCGACGCCGAGCGCGATATCGCCGGAGACCGTGCTGACCTCGCCGCTTTGCAGCGGACCGCCGCCGACGCGGATACCGCCGGACACCGTCTGCACCTCGGCGAAGCCGGTCACGGACGGGATCACCACGTTGCCGCTGACGGTTTCGACGTTGGCCTTCTGCACCGGCGCGCCCAGCTCGACGTCGCCGCTGACGCTGTCGACGCTGACCGCGGGGCTGCGCGCGTCCAGGCGCACGCGGCCGCTGACCGTGTTGACCTCGACCGCGCCGCCGGCGAGCCCGCTGACGCCGATCGGCGCGCTGACCACGTCGACCTTGAGCGCGACGCCGCGCGGCACGCGCACGTCGAGGTCGGTCGGCCCCATGCGGCTGTCGCTGCCCCAACTGAACCAGCCGGACTTTTCCGGACCCTCGACCTTGATGCGCAGATCATGCGCGTCGCCCTCGACGGCCAGGCGCTTCGCGCCCTCGCCGAGCGTACCGGTGATCTGCACCTGGTTGCGTTCCCAGGCGGTGACTTTCACCTCGCCCTTGACGTTGCTGATGCTGATGCGGGCGTCGGCGGCGACGTTGCGCAGCTCGTTGATCGGCGTGCCGGACGCCAGCGCCGCCGCCGCGTAGCCGGCGAGGGCGAAGGCCAGGATCGAAGTGGATTTCATCGTCGGTCTCCTCGTCAGCCGGCGCTGCGCTCGAGGCGCTGCAGGCGGGCCTGCTGACGCTCGGTGCGGTCGATCAGATGGTGCAGGAAGGCGGCCCGGGGCGACTCGTCCAGGGCCTGGCGCAGTTCGTAGCGTGCCGCGTCCAGCTCGATCGCCGCGCCGGCGAGGCGCGGATCGCGTGGGTTCCATCGTGGAGTTTCGTGCGCCACCTGCGCGGTCGGCGCCTGCGCCTGCAGCAGGCGCGCACCGATGCCGCCGACGACCAGCACGGCGGCCGCGCTGGCCGCGGCCAGCAGCAGGCGCGGCGAAGGCCGGCGCCGCGGCGGCATCGCCGAGATGCGCGCGGCGATCGCCGGCCACAGGTCGCGCCCGGGTTCGGCCGGCGCGTCCAGCGCGCGCGTCTGCCTGAGCCATTCGAACTCGTTCATGTCCGTTCTCCCAGCGCGCGCTTGACCAGGTTGCGCGCGCGGTGCAGTTGCGCTTTCGAGGAGCCGACCGCCATGCCCAGCTCGGCGGCGATTTCCTCGTGCTTCCAGCCTTCGACGTCGTGCAGCACCAGCACCGCGCGCGCGCGCGGCGGCAGGGCGCCGATCGCGCGTTCCAGCTCGGCGCGCTCGACCGGGCAGAACGGGTGCTGCGGCTGCTCGGGCAGGTCCTCGCCGCCGCCCGCGGCCTCGACCGGGTCGCTGCGCTGCGCGCGCAGGTCCATCAGCGCCACGTTCACGGCGAGGCGGTACAGCCACGTGCCGAACGCGCTCTCGTGGCGGAAGCCGGCCAGCTTCTGCCAAGCGCGCACGAACGCCTCCTGCGCCAGCTCCTCGGCGCGCGCGTGGTCGTAACCGACCAGGCGCAGCAGCGCGCCATGCACGCGGCCGACGTGGCGCCGATACAGCGCTTCGAACGCACGCACGTCGCCGCGCGCGGCGGCTTGCGCGAGTTCGGCGTCCGCGGGCTCCGGGCGGAGCGCTGGCTGCATGGGCGTCACGAGGGCAAGGCAGGCACCGTCCATCTTGCCAGCTTGGATGCGCCGCAGGCGGCGGCGGTTTAAGCCGGACCCGCGGGAGCGGCGGTCGATGGGGCGCCGGCCATGCCGGGCGTGGCCGCGCCGCGGACGGCGGCTTCGCACACGGTGGCGAAGTGGATGTCGACGATGTCCTCGACGTCCTCGGCGTAGCCGCCGCCCATCGTGACCGCGCAGGGGAGGCCGGCGCGGGCCAGCAGGTCGAACACCTGGCGGTCGCGCTGGCGCAGGCCGGCCTTGCTGAGCAGCATGTGGCCGAGCGTGTCGCCAGCGAACGGGTCGGCGCCGGCGAGGTAGATCGCGGCGTCGGCCTGCGCGCGCGCGATGGCCTCGGGCAGGTGCCGCGCCAGCAGGTCGAGGTAGCGGCGGTCGTCGCAGCCTTCCGGCACGGCCACGTCGAGGTCGCCGGGCTCCTTCAGTGCCGGGTAGTTGCGCGCGTCGTGCATGGAGAACGCGAATACGCCGGGGTCGCCGCGCGCCAGCGCCGCGGTGCCGTTGCCCTGGTGCACGTCGAGATCGACGACCAGCACGCGCCGCGCCAGGCGGAGCGCCCGTACGTGGCGCGCGGCCACCACGGCGTCGTTGAACACGCAGTAGCCGCGGCCATGGTCGGCGTGCGCATGGTGGGTGCCGCCGGCGAGGTTGACCGCGATGCGCTCGCCGCGCAGCGCGGCTTCCAGTGCGGCCATCGTGCCGCCCACCGAGCGGCGCGCGCGCTCGACCATCGCCGGCGACCACGGGAAGCCGAGCCGGCGCTGCTCGGTCGGCGTCAGCGCGCCGGCGTCGAGGCGCGCCAGGTAGCCGGCGGTGTGCACGCGCAGCAGCGCGGCGTCGTCGGCTGCCGCGGGTTCGCGCAGCTCGATGCCGAGCGCGGCGGCGCGCCCGGCCACGCGCTCGAACAGCCGCCGGTACTTGGCCATCGGGAAACGATGGCCGGCGGG
>NZ_JBDKSX010000015.1:0-20985 GCF_039680435.1 Mizugakiibacter sp.
GCAGCCGGGCGCCCGGACGCGGCAGGCTGCGGCGCGGCAGGCGCTGGCGCGCCGGCCGTCCGCGGCGCCTCGGGCACCGGTTCGAACACGCCGGCCGGCGTCGGCGCCCCGGCCACTTCGGCGACGGCGGGCGACCGCGGCGCCGGTGCGGAAGCGGCCACCCGCGCGTCCGCCGGCGCGGTCAGCCGCAGCGACTCGCCGGGGCGGATCGTGTACGGCGCGGCGATGCCGTTCCAGCGCGCCAGCTCCCGGTAGTCGAGGCCGTGGCGGAAGGCGATGCTGTACAGCGTGTCGCCACCCTGCACGCGGTAGCTGCCGGATGCCGGCGCGGCCGCGGACGCGACGGCAGCTCCCGAACCGCCGATCGAGCGGTCGACCACCGGCGCCGGCGAGGTGGCGCAGCCGGCCAGGACCAAGGCCGCCGCCAACGTGCCGCAAAAGCGAAAATGTCGCAGTCGCGTCATGGCCGCAAGCATATCAATGCAGCCAGAACCACCACGCGCCGAGCAGCCCGAGCGCGCCCAGCACGGCCCAGCCCAGCCACTCGATGTGCTGGTGCAGCAGCTGCTCGGCGCGTCGGCCGCCGTAACGCAGCAGCGCCGCGAGCAGGTAGACGCGCTTGCCGCGCCCGACCGCCATGCTGGCGATGAACGGCAGCAGCGGCACGCCGACGATGCCCGAGGCCCAGGTGAAGATCTTCAGCGGCACCGGCACGAAGCCGGCCAGCACCAGGGTCAGGAACACGCCCCACGGGTGCGCGGCCGCGTCGGCGCGCAGGCGCCCGACCCAGGTCTCGATCGCCGGCAGCCAGCCGAGATCGGCGAACAGCGGCTTCACCGCGTCGAACGCGTAGTGGCCGAGCGCGTAGCCGATCAGCGCGCCAAGCAGCGAACCGGCCAGGCTGATCGTCGCGTAGCGCCAGGCGCGCAGCGGCTTGGCCAGCGTCATCGGCGCCAGCATCAGCTCCGGCGCCACCGGGAAGATGAAGGCCTCGACGAAGCTGAGCCCGCCCAGATAGGGTTCCGCGCGCGGGTGCACGGCCCAGCGCATCGCCATTTCGTACAGCGGCTTGAACAGGCGCATCAGACCTTCGTTCCGTGCGTGTGCGCCGCCGCGTGCAGGGCCATCAAGCCAGCCCCCCCAGCAGCGGCACGAAGCTGACGGGGCCCAGCACTTCCGTCTCGACGCCGTCGGCGCCGGCGCGCATGCGCACCAGTTGCTGCTGCCCGCTCGGCCCCACCGGCGCGAGCAGCACGCCGCCCGGGCGCAGTTGCGCGAACAGCTCCTGCGGCACGATCTCGCCGGCGGCGGTGAGAATGATCGCGTCGAACGGCGCCTCCGCCGACCAGCCCAGCGCGCCGTCGTCGTGGCGCGAGCGGATGTTCCCGATCTTCATCTGGCGGAAACGCCGGCGCGCCTGGCGCAGCAGTTCCTCGATGCGCTCGACGGTGAACAGCTCCGGCACCAGCGAAGCCAGCACCGCGGCCTGGTAGCCAGAACCGGTGCCGATTTCCAGCACGCGCTGCGGCACGCCGCCTTCCAGCAGCACCGCGGTCATGCGCGCGACGATCCACGGCTGCGAGATGGTCTGGCCGTGGCCGATCGGCAGCGCGGTGTCCTCGTAGGCGCGCGAGGCCAGCGCCTCGTCGACGAACAGGTGGCGCGGCAGCTTGCGCATCACGTCGAGCACGCGCAGGTCGCGGATGCCTTCCTCGCGCAGGCGCATGACCAGGCGGTCGCGCGCGCGCTGCGAGGTCATGCCCAGGCCCTGCGCATCGCCAGCGCCGCGCGTGAGGGAACCGGTCGGCTTCACGCGGCCTGCTCTTTCGCGTCCGCCATGGACAGCGCGCCGACCCAGCCGGCGATCTTCTCCAGCGCCTGGTAGCGGGTCAGGTCGACCTGGATCGGCGTGACCGAGACGAAGCCGCGGCGCACCGCGTCGAAGTCGGTGCCCGGGCCGTCGTCCTCGGCCGCGCCGGCCGGGCCGATCCACCAGATCGGCCGCCCGCGCGGGTCGGTCTGCGCGATGCACGGCGCCGAGCGGTGGCGACGGCCGAGCCGGCTGACCTCGAACCCCAGGATCTCCCCCCAGGGCCGGTCCGGCACGTTGACGTTGAGGATGGTGTCGGCCGGCAGCGGATCGACCAGCAGCCGCCGCATCACCAGCAGCACCGCCTGCGCGGCGGAATCGTAGTGGATGCCGTGATGGTTCTCGCTGGCCAGCGACACCGCGATCGCCGGAAGGCCGAGATAGCGGCCCTCCATCGCGGCCGACACGGTGCCCGAATAGATCACGTCGTCGCCCATGTTGGACGAGTTGTTGATGCCGGAGACGACGATGTCGGGCTCGTGCTCGAGCAGGCCGGACAACGCCAGGTGCACGCAGTCGGTCGGCGTGCCGGCGACGCGGTAGCGGCCGTCGTCCATGCGCAGCACGCGGATCGGCTGGTCGAGGGTGAGCGAATTGCTGGCGCCGGAGCGGTCGCGGTCGGGCGCCACCACGGTGACCTCGCCGACCGCGGCGAGGCGCTCGGCGAGCACGCGCAGGCCGGGCGCGTCGACGCCGTCGTCGTTGCTGACTAGGACACGCATGAGAATCCGTCGGAAAACCGGGGCCGCGGCGCGCCGCGGCGAGTGCGCAGTTTAGCGGATTCGCCGCGGACCCGCGCCGTGGCTACCATGGCGTCGATGAAGCCGCGCCGCCCGCCCAGCGTCAGCGACGACGACGCCCGCCTGTTCCGCGAAGCGGTGGGACCGGTGCGGCGCGCGCGCGAGGCGGCGCCACCACCGCGCGGCGAACGGCCCGCGCCGCGCCCGCACATGAGCCAGCGCGACGAAGTCGCGGTGATCGGCGATCTGCTGACCGCGCCGATCGACCCGACCGTCGTCGAGGTCGGCGAGGAGCTTGCCTACCTGCGCGACGGCTACCCGCCGCGGATGCTGAAGCGGCTCAAGCAGGGCGGCTACGCGATCCAGGACGAGATCGACCTGCACCAGATGAACGCCGCCGCGGCGCGCGCGACGATCGCGGACTTCCTCGCCGAGAACCTGCGCGCGGGCCGCGCCTGCGTGAAGATCATCCACGGCAAGGGGCTGCGTTCCAGCAGCGCCGGACCGGTGCTGAAAAAGCTGACCGACGGCCTGCTGCGCCGGCATGGCGACGTGCTGGCGTTCGCCTCCGCCCGCGCCGCGCAGGGCGGCACCGGAGCGGTGGTGGTGCTCTTGCGCCGACGCGACTGAACGACCGCCGCCCGGCTCAGCGAGCTTCGACCCCAGGCTTGCGCGGCACGTTGACCCACACGATCGTGGCGCCCTTGGTTGTCGCCCACTGATTGACGCTCGCGACCTTCTCCCAGTCGACGTCGCCGGGGTACATGCCGGAAAGGTTCTGCGGCTTGGTCGTCTCGCCGGCACAGCCGGCCAGCGCGGACAGGGCAACGAGCGTTGCGACGTACAGTGCTGCTCTCATGGTGGCCTCCTTCCGTCGCGGCGGACGGTGAAAACCTGTGAGCAAGACCACTATATGCCGCGCCTCCCGCCACGACGCAAGTGCCGGTGCGAACCGCTCAGGTTGCGGCGAGTTCGCGCACCACGCTGGTGGCGTAGGCGCCGGCCGGCAGCGCGAACGCGAGGCGCAGCGCGTCGGCGCCCGACCACGCCCAGGCGAGATCCCGGGCACGCAACCGCAGCGGCCGGCGTTCGTGTTCCAGGCCGGCCGCCTCCAGCCCGGCCACCAGGTCCGCCATCGGTGCCGCGATGCCACGCTCCAGTTCGCCGCAGGCGCCCGCCGCCGGCGTGTCGCCGCGGCCCCACTGCGGCCCCGAGGGGTGGATGTCGAACGCCGCCAGCCGCGCCGCCAGCGTCGCATCGAAGGGCGCGGGGCCGAACCACGAGCGCGATCCGTCGAGGCACCACAGCTCGCCGTCCAGCGGCGCATCCCAGGCCTGCTGCCGCACACGCTCGGCCAGCACGGCGTTGAACAGGTGCGAGCGGGCGGCGGACAGCAGCAGCCCGCGCGTCGCGCGGTCGACGCGCCGACCGGCGAACATGGCGCGCGCCTGCGCGAGGTTGTCGCCGCCGCGGCCGAAGCGCTGTTCGCCGAAGTAGTTGGGCACGCCGCGCGCCACCAGCGCCGCCAGCACGCGCTCGGCGGCGTCGCGATCGCCGGCGACTTCGCGCAGCGTGAGCACGAAACGGTTGCCGGCCAGCGCGCCGCGCTTCAGCTTGCGCCGGTGCCGCGCCGCCGCCAGCACGCGCACCTCGGCGTGCGGAAACGCCGACCAGTCCGGATCGGCGCGGCCGCCGAGCTGCACGGAAAACGCCTGGCGCGCGATCGCGTGACGGTCCTTCAGGCCGGCAAAGCCGACCGCGACCGGCGCCACGCCGGCGAAGCGCGCCAGCTCGCGCGCCACCCATTCGGTGTTGGCACCACGCTTCTCGACGGTCAGCAGTGCGTGCTCGCCGTCGCCGTCGGCGGCGTAGCCGAGGATCTCCTCGACGACGAAATCTTCCGGTGCGACGCGCAGCCGCGCGGTCAGCGGCGCTCCACCATGCGCGAACGGCAGCGGCGCGTCCATATCAGGCCGACGGCAGCAGCAGGGCGACGGCCTGCGCGGCGATGCCCTCGCCGCGACCGGTGAAGCCTAGCCGCTCGCTGGTGGTGGCTTTGATGCTGATCTGGCCGACGTCGCAGCCGAGATCGACGGCCAGATTGGCGCGCATCGCGTCCGCGTGCGGCGCGATCTTCGGCCGCTCGCAGACCACGGTGATGTCGGCGTTGCCCAGCGTGTAGCCGCGCTCGGCGAGCATGGCCGCCACCGCGCGCAGGAACAGGCGGCTGTCGGCATCGCGCCAACGCGGGTCCGACGGCGGGAAATGCCGGCCGATGTCGCCCAGCGCCAGCGCGCCCAGCAGCGCATCGCACAGCGCATGGATCACCGCGTCGCCATCGGAATGCGCGAGCACGCCCCGGTCGTGGGCGATGCGCACGCCACCGAGCACGACATGGTCGCCCGGCCCGAAGGCATGAACATCGAACCCCTGACCGATGCGCATGGACGACTCCGCGTGATGTCAGCAATCAGCAATCATGCATCGGGCGGCGACGGCGCGCATTCCGGCCGCGGGGCCCCGGCCCTGGCGCCCGCGCAGCCTCAACCGATCCGCGCCAGCAGGAATTCCGCCAGCGCGAGGTCGGCCGGCGTGGTCACCTTGAGGTTGTCCTCGGCACCTTCCACCAGCAGCGGACGGAAACCGGCGCGTTCCATCGCCATCGCCTCGTCGGTGACCGCAACGCCCTCGGCACGCGCGCGCTCCAGCGCCGCAGTCAGCTCGCCGCGACGGAAGAGTTGCGGCGTGAACGCGCGCCAGCGCGCATCGCGCGCCTCGGTGGCAAGCGCGCGGCCGCCTTCGTCGGCGCGTTTGAGCGTATCGCGCAGCGGCGCGCCGAGCAGCGCCCCGCCCGCGGGAATGCCTTCCGCGACCAGCCGGCCGATGTCCTCGTAGCGCACGCAAGGACGCGCCGCGTCGTGCACCAGCACGAAATCGTCCGCCCGCACCGATGCCGGCAGCGCGCGCAATCCGGCCAGCACCGAATCGGCGCGCTCGGCGCCGCCGACCGCCGTGCGCACCGGCTTTTCGCCGAGCGCGGCGACGCCGGTCCACCACGGATCCTGCGCGGCCAGCACCACCATCAGCCCGGCCACGCGCGGGTGCCGCGCCAGCCGTTCCAGCGTGTGCAGCAACAGCGGCCGGCCCGCCAGCGGCAGGTACTGCTTGGGCAGGTCGCCGCCGAAACGCAGGCCGCGCCCCGCCGCCGGCACCACGCACCACAGCGCGGCGGACTCACTTGCCATCGCCGTCCTTCTTCCTGGCGGCGCCGGGTTCGACCACCTGATAGAACGTCTCGCCCGGCTTGATCAGGCCGAGCTCGGTGCGCGCGCGCGCCTCGACCGCCTGCTGGCCGTGCTTGAGGTCGTCCACTTCCGCGGACAGCGCCTGGTTGCGCTGCTTGAGGCGTTCGTTCTCGTCCTGCTGCGCGGCGACGCGCGCGCGCAGCAGGCGGACTTCGCCCATGCCGCCCTCGCCCACCCACAGCTTGAGCTGCAGCGCGATCAGCAGCACCACCAGGATCAGGGCGATCCAGCGCAGCATGCGGACCGGCCCTCCGCGCCGTTCAGCCCGGCAGGCCGGGCAGGTTCGGGAACGCGCCGCGGCCGGCGTAGCGCGCGGCCGCACCCAGTTGCTCCTCGATGCGCAGCAGCTGGTTGTACTTGGCGACGCGATCGGTGCGGCACAGCGAGCCGGTCTTGATCTGCGTGGCCGTGGTGGCCACGGCGATGTCGGCGATGGTGGTGTCCTCGGTCTCGCCCGAGCGGTGCGACACCACCGCGGCGTAGTTCGCCTTCTCGGCCATCGCGATCGCTTCCAGCGTTTCCGACAGCGTGCCGATCTGGTTGACCTTGATCAGGATCGCGTTGGCGATCTTCTTCTCGATGCCCTCGCGGAAGATCGCCGGGTTGGTCACGAACAGGTCGTCGCCGACCAGTTGCACCTTGCCGCCGAGCTTGTCGGTGAGCAGCTTCCAGCCGGCCCAGTCGTTCTCGGCCATGCCGTCCTCGACGGTGACGATCGGGTACTTGGCGCACCAGCCGGCAAGGAAATCGGCGAACTGCGCCGAATCGAAGGACTTGCCCTCGCCTTCCAGGTGGTACCTGCCGTCCCTGTAGAACTCCGAGCTGGCCGCGTCGAGGCCGAGCAGGATCTGCTTGCCGACGGCGCAACCGGCCTTGTGCACCGCCTCGAGGATCGTTTCGATGGCCTCCTCGTTGGAACGCAGGTTGGGCGCGAAGCCGCCCTCGTCGCCGACCGCGGTGTTGAGGCCCTTGCCCTTCAGCACGGCCTTCAGCGCGTGGAAGATCTCCGCGCCGGCGCGCAGCGCCTCGGCGAAGCTGGACGCGCCGACCGGCAGGATCATGAACTCCTGCACGTCGACGTTGTTGTCCGCGTGCGCGCCGCCGTTGACGATGTTCATCATCGGTACCGGCAGGTGACCCGGCTTACCGGCCGCGAGGTACTGCCACAGCGCCTCGCCGCGCGCGGCGGCGACCGCGTGCGCCGCCGCCATCGACACGCCGAGCAGCGCGTTGGCGCCGAGCCGGCCCTTGTTGGGCGTGCCGTCCAGCGCGATCAGCCTGGCGTCGAGCCCCTTCTGGTCGGCCGCGTCGTGACCCTTGAGCGCCGCGGCGATCGTGGTGTTGACGTTGGCGACCGCGTTGCGCACGCCCTTGCCGAGATAGCGCGCCTTGTCGCCGTCGCGCAGCTCCACCGCTTCGCGCGTGCCGGTGGAGGCGCCGGACGGCACCGCGGCGCGGCCCATGCGGCCGTCGGCCAGGGTGACTTCCGCTTCCAGGGTGGGGTTGCCGCGCGAGTCGAGGATTTCGCGGGCGTGGATCTTCGTGATCGTGGTGGTCATCTCGGCGGTTCGCGTCAAGGTGGAATGGGTTTGGGGTGCGGTCTGGCGCCGGCCGACGCCCGGCGAGCGCCGATCCGCCGTCACCGCGCGCCGCGGCTGGACGGCGGCGGGCCGAGACCCGCCTTACGAAGCGTCAGTCTCCAGGAAACCGGCCCGCTTGACCGCGCGGTCGATCTCGCAAAGAACTTCAAGAAGCGGCTCTATCTTGTTGAGATACCAGGCATTCGGGCCGTCGGACAGCGCCTTGTCCGGATCCGGGTGGGTTTCCATGAATACACCCGACACCCCGGCCGCCACCGCCGCGCGCGCCAGTACCGGCACGAACTCGCGCTGGCCGCCGGAGCGGCCGCCCTGGCCGCCCGGCAACTGCACCGAATGGGTGGCGTCGAACACCACCGGACAGCCGGCCTCGCGCATCACCGCGAGGCTGCGCATGTCCGACACCAGGTTGTTGTAGCCGAAGCTGGCGCCGCGTTCGCACACCATGATGTCCGCATTGCCGGCCGCGCGCGCCTTCTCGACGACGTGCTTCATGTCCCAGGGCGCGAGGAACTGGCCTTTCTTGATGTTGACCGGCCTGCCCGCGCGGGCGACGTTCTGGATGAAATCGGTCTGCCGGCAGAGGAAGGCCGGCGTCTGCAGCACGTCGACCACCGCCGCGACCTCGTCCAGCGGCGTGTATTCGTGCACGTCGGTCAGCACCGGCACGCCGATCTGGCGCTTCACCTCGGCCAGCACCTTGAGGCCTTCCTCCAGGCCCGGACCGCGGAAACCGCTCACGGAAGTGCGGTTGGCCTTGTCGAAGCTGGATTTGAAGATGAAGGGAATGCCGAGCCGGCCGGCGATTTCCTTCAGCTTGCCGGCGGTGTCGAGCTGGAGCTGCATCGACTCGATCACGCAGGGGCCGGCGATCAGGAACAACGGCCGGTCGAGGCCGATCTCGAATCCGCAAAGCCTCACGCGACCGCCTCCCGCGCCAGCCGCTGGCCGTGGCGCAGCATCTTGTACTGGCGTGCGGCCTCGATGAAGCCGATGAACAGCGGGTGGCCGTCGCGCGGCGTCGAAGTGAACTCGGGGTGGAACTGGCAGGCCAGGAACCACGGATGCTGCTGCGCGGGCAGTTCGACCATCTCCACCAGCAGGTCGTCCATCGACTTGCCGGCGATCACCAGGCCGAGGTCCTCGAACTGCTGGCGGTAGCGGTTGTTGAATTCGAAACGGTGGCGGTGGCGCTCGCGGATCACGTCCTGGCCGTACAGCCGGCGCGCCAGCGAACCCGCCTTGAGCCGGCACTCCTGCGCGCCCAGGCGCATGGTGCCGCCGAGATCGGAGCCTTCGTCGCGGCGCTCGACGTCGCCGGAGGCGGTGGTCCACTCGGTGATCAGGCCGATCACCGGATTCGGCGTGTGCTTGTCGTTCTCGCTGGAGCCGGCGTCGGCGATGCCGGCGACATTGCGCGCGAAGTCAACCACCGCCGCATGCATGCCGTAGCAGATGCCGAAATAGGGGATGCCGTGCTCGCGCGCGTAACGGGCGGTCTGCACCTTGCCCTCGAAGCCACGCTTGCCGAAGCCGCCGGGTACCAGGATCGCGTCCACGTCGCCGAGCAGCGCCTGCGCGTCGCCGGACTCGACCTGCTCGGAGTCCAGCCACTTCAGGTTGACCCGCGTGGACTGCTTGATGCCGCCGTGGCGCAGCGCCTCGCCCAGCGACTTGTAGGCGTCCTTGTGCTCGACGTACTTGCCGACGATGGCGACGGTGACCTCGTCCTTCGGGTGCTCCGCGGCCGCGACCGTGCGCTCCCACTCGGACAGGTCGGCGGGCTTGGCGTCGAGGCGCAACTGCTCGACGACGATGTCGTCCAGGCCCTGCGCATGCAGCCACAGCGGCAGCTTGTAGAGGATGTCGACGTCGACCGCGCTGATCACCGACTTCTCGGGCACGTTGGTGAACAGCGCGATCTTGCGGCGCTCGCTGTCCGGCAGCGGCTGCTCGCAGCGGCACAGCAGCACGTCCGGCTGGATGCCGATCGAGCGCAGTTCCTTCACCGAATGCTGGGTCGGCTTGGTCTTCAGCTCGCCGGCGGCGGCGATGAACGGCACCAGGGTCAGGTGCATGAACATGCACTTCTGCGGGCCGTGCTCGATGCGCCGCTGGCGGATCGCCTCGAGGAACGGCAGCGACTCGATGTCGCCGACCGTGCCGCCGATCTCGACCAGCGCAACGTCGTGATCGCGCGTCGCCTCGTAGACGCAGTGCTTGATCTCGTCGGTGATGTGCGGGATCACCTGCACGGTGGCGCCGAGGTAGTCGCCGCGGCGCTCCTTGCGGATCACGGCCTCGTAGATCTTGCCGGTGGTGATCGAATGCTTGCCGGTCAGGCGGGTGCGCACGAAGCGCTCGTAGTGGCCGAGGTCGAGGTCGGTCTCGGCGCCGTCGTCGGTGACGTAGACCTCGCCGTGCTGGAACGGGCTCATGGTGCCTGGATCGACGTTGATGTACGGATCCAGCTTCATCAGGGTCACGTTCAGGCCGCGCGCCTCGAGGATGGACGCGAGCGAGGCCGAGGCGATGCCCTTCCCGAGGGAGGACACTACGCCGCCGGTGACGAAGATCAAGGGGGTCATGGACAGCAGCTCGTGCTGGTAAAGCCTCATTTTACAGACTTGGTCCGCAACCCGCGAGCGCCGGCCGGCGCGGCCGCGGCGCGCATGCCCGGCGGATCGTGTGCGATGCGTAGCAGCTGCGCCGGCGCGGCGCGGCTAGGATGGCGTCCCCTGCTAGCATCCGCCGCCATGACCCAGCCCATTCCCGAGCGCCTCGCTGCGCTGCGCGACGCGATGCGCGAACGCGACATTGCCGCCTGCGTCCTGCCGACCGCCGATCCGCATCTGTCCGAATACCTGCCCGCGCGCTGGCAGGCACGGCAGTGGTACTCCGGCTTCAGCGGCTCCGCCGGCACGCTGGTGGTCACCTCCGATCGCGCCGGGCTGTGGACCGACTCGCGCTACTTCGAGCAGGCGGAGCGCGAGCTCGACGGCAGCGGCATCGCGCTGATGCGCCTCGTCGTGCCGCACGCGCCCGAGCACGTGGACTGGCTGTGCGCGCAGATCCGTGCCGGCCAGCGCGTGGCGGTGGCGGGCGACAGCATCGCCGCCGGCGCGGCGGCGACGCTGCGCGAGGCGCTCGCCGCGCACGGTGCGAGCCTGGTCGCCGAGGATCCTGCCGGAGACGCCTGGACCGGGCGCCCGCCGCTGCCGTCGGCGCCCGCCGTCGAGCATCCGGCCGCGTTCGCGGTGCGCGCCCGCGCCGACAAGCTCGCGTCCGTGCGCGCGGCGAAGCAGGCGGCCGGCGCCAGCCACCATCTCGTCAGCAGCCTGGACGACATCGCCTGGCTGACCAACCTGCGCGGCACCGACGTGCCCTACAACCCGGTATTCGTCGCCCACCTGCTGCTGACCGCGGACAAGGCGACCCTGTTCGTGCCGGCTGGCAAGATCGGCCCGGTGCTGGAAGCCGTGCTGGCCGCCGACGGCGTGCGCCTCGCGCCCTACGCCGGCATCGCCACCGCGCTCGCCGCGCTGCCGCGCGGCGCGCGCCTGCTGTTCGACCCCGAACGCGTCGCCTGGGCGACCGCCGACGCCGTGCCCGCCCACGTCGAGCGCATCGCCGCCGCCAACCCGAGCACGCTGGCGAAGGCGTGCAAGAGCGCCGCCGAGCTGGGGCACGTGCGCGAGACGATGCGCCAGGACGGCGCCGCGCTGGTGCGCTGCGCGCGCTGGCTGGACGAGGCGCTGGCGCGCGGCGAGCGGGTCAGCGAACTGGACGTCGACGCGCGCCTGCGTACGTTGCGCGCCGAGCGCGCGCACTTCGTCGGCGAGAGCTTCGCCACCATCGCCGGCTACATGGCCAACGGCGCGCTGCCGCACTACCGCGCCACGCCGGAACGCCACGCGACGGTCGCGCGCGACGGCCTGCTGCTGATCGACTCCGGCGGCCAGTACCTCGGCGGCACCACCGACATCACCCGCGTGTGGGCGTTCGGCGCCACCACCGTGGAGCAGCGCCGCGACGTCACCCTGGTGCTGAAGGGCGTGATCGCGCTCAGCCGCGCGCGCTTCCCGGCCGGCACCAGCGGCCAGCAACTGGACGCGCTGGCGCGCGCGCCGATCTGGTCGGCCGGCATCGACTACGGCCACGGCACCGGCCACGGCGTCGGCTACTTCCTCAACGTGCACGAGGGGCCGCAGTCGATCCGCCCGCCGCGCGCGGGCGCACGCTTCGAGCCGCTGCGGCCCGGCATGATCACTTCGATCGAACCCGGCATCTACAAGCCGGGACGCCACGGCGTGCGCATCGAGAACCTCGCCGCCACGGTACCCGCCGGCGACGGCGAGTTCGGCGAATTCCTCGCCTTCGAGACGCTGACGCTGTGCCCGATCGACAGCCGCGCGCTGGAGCCCGCGCTGCTGGAGCCGTCCGAGCGCGCCTGGCTGGACGCCTACCACGCCGGCGTGCTGGAAAAGCTGGCGCCGCTGCTGGACGACGCCGGCGACCGCGCCTGGCTGCAGCGTCGCTGCGCGCCGCTGCAGCCCGCGTGAAAAGAAAACGCCCCGGGCCGTTGCGCGGCCCGGGGCGAAGCGTCGAACGAAAGCGCCGGCGCGCTCAGCGCCCGGCGGGCGCGTCCTTGCCGCCGTCGTTCTTCTTCGACGGTTTGTGCGTACCGGACTCGCCGCGGCGCTGCGTATCGGCCTTGCCGTCGACCGCGGCGCTGCCGCCCGCATCGGCGTGGCCGGAGGCCTCGACGCCCGCGCCCGCGACGGACCCGCTGCCGTCCGCACCCAGTTCCGAATTGGCGGCCGCCTGGCCGCTGCCGTCGTTGACGCGGTCGAGCGCGGTCTGGCTGGCGTGCGTCGCGCCCTGCGCGGCATCGCGCGCGGTGTCGCGCACGCTGGTGCCGACCTGGCCACCGGCCGCCTGGGCATCCTGCACCGCACCGGTCACCGCGCTGCCGTGCGTGTCGGCCGCGGCCCCGGCCTGCGCGGCCGCGTCCGGCGCGGCGTGCTTCGTCTTGCGGTGCGCGCGCTCGGCGGCGCGCGTCGCCGCGGCATCGGCCGGGTCGGTCGCCCGGTTCAGATCGCCGGCGGCGCCGATGCGGCCGCCCGCCGCGCCGTTGAGCGCGCCACCGCCGACGCCCACTTGGCCACCCACCTGCCCGGCCACGCCGCCGCCGATGCGTGCCCCGCCCACCTGGGCGTACGCCGGCAGCGCCAACGCACCCGCCACCATCATCACCAGCATCGTCTTGCGCATGATTGCCTCCTCGCACTCGTGGATCGCCGCAGGGTCGGCGACGCCCACGAACCTAGGCGTCCGTGCCGATACGCATACTGAACCGGCCCGGCACCGCTTCAGCCGATGGACAGCTTGCTGAAGTGTGGCTTGACCGCGCCGCGCACGCCCGCCATCCTGCCCGGCTCCCCCGCACCACCACGCGCAAACCTGGCATGAGCAGCCGCTACAACGCCGCCGATATCGAAGTCCTCTCCGGCCTGGAACCGGTCAAACGCCGGCCCGGCATGTACACCGACACCTCGCGCCCGAACCATCTGGTGCAGGAGGTCGTGGACAATTCGGTCGACGAGGCGCTGGCCGGGCATGCGAAGAACGTCGAGGTCGTCCTGCACCCGGACGGTTCGGTGGAGGTGAGCGACGACGGTCGCGGCATGCCGGTCGACATCCACCCGGAGGAAGGCATCCCCGGCGTCGAACTGATCCTGACCCGCCTGCACGCGGGCGGAAAGTTCTCCAACAAGAACTACGCCTTCTCCGGCGGCCTGCACGGCGTCGGCGTGTCGGTGGTCAACGCGCTGTCGTCGAAGGTGGAGGTCACCATCCGCCGCGACGGCCAGGTGCACCGCATGAACTTCAGGGACGGTGACCGCGCCGGCCCGCTGGAGGCGATCGGCAGCGTGCCGAAGAGGCAGACCGGCACCACCGTGCGCTTCTGGCCGGACCCGAAATACTTCGACTCGCCGAAGATTTCGCTGCCGAAGCTCAAGCACCTGCTGCGCGCGAAGGCGGTGCTGTGCGCCGGACTGACGGTGAAGCTGACCGACGCCGCCAGCGGCGAGGTCGACAGCTGGTACTACGAGGACGGCCTCGCCGACTACCTGCGCAGCGAGCTGAAGGGCGCCGAGGCGCTGCCGGCCGAGCTGTTCGTCAGCCGATTGCAGCGCGACACGGAAGGCCTGGACGTCGCCTTCGCCTGGGTGCCCGAGGGCGAACTGGTGCAGGAGAGCTACGTCAACCTGATCCCGACCGCGCAGGGCGGCACCCACGTCAACGGCCTGCGCTCGGGCCTGACCGAGGCGCTGCGCGAGTTCTGCGACTTCCGCAACCTGCTGCCGCGCGGCGTCAAGCTGGCGCCCGAGGACGTGTGGGACCGCATCGCCTTCGTGCTGTCGCTGAAGCTGCAGGATCCGCAGTTCTCCGGCCAGACCAAGGAGCGGCTGTCCTCGCGCCAGGCCGCCGGCTTCGTCGAGGGCGCCGCGCACGACGCGTTCTCGCTGTGGCTGAACCAGAACGTGGAACTCGGCGAACGCATCGCGCAGATCGCCATCGAGCGCGCCGCGGCGCGGCTGAAGGCCGAGAAGCAGGTGGTGCGCAAGAAGGTGACGCAGGGCCCGGCCCTGCCCGGCAAGCTCGCCGACTGCGCCTCGAGCGACCTCTCGCGCACCGAGCTGTTCCTGGTCGAGGGCGATTCTGCCGGCGGCTCGGCCAAGCAGGCGCGCGACAAGGACTTCCAGGCGATCCTGCCGCTGCGCGGCAAGATCCTGAACACCTGGGAGGTCGAATCCGGCGCGGTGCTCGGCTCGCAGGAAGTGCACGATCTGGCCGTGGCGATCGGCTGCGACCCCGGCAAGGACGACCTCGCCGGGCTGCGCTACGGCAAGGTGGTGGTGCTCGCCGACGCCGACTCCGACGGCCTGCACATCGCCACCCTGCTGTCCGCGCTGTTCCTGCGCCACTTCCCGGCGCTGGTGCGCGAGGGCCACGTGTTCGTGGCGATGCCGCCGCTGTTTCGCGTCGACGTGGGCAAGCAGGTGTTCTACTGCCTCGACGAGAACGAGAAAGCCGCGATGCTGCAGCGCATCGAGCGCGAGAAGATGAAGGGCCAGGTCAGCGTGACCCGCTTCAAGGGGCTCGGCGAGATGAACCCCGCGCAGCTGCGCGAATCCACCATCCACCCCGACACGCGCCGGCTGGTGCAGCTCACCGTCGACGACGGCGACAGCACCGCGCAGTTGATGGACATGCTGCTGGCGAAGAAGCGCGCCACCGACCGCAAGGCGTGGCTGGAGGAAAAGGGCGACCTCGCCTCGCTGGAGGTCTGAGGCGGCTACGCGCTGCGCCGCCGGTGCAGGCCCGGCGTGGCCTCGGCGTGGACGGCCCACAGGCGCCTGAGCTGCCGCGCCGAAGCGAGCCCGGCCTGCGCCGCCGCGGCCTCGACGCTGTCGCCGGCGGCCAGCGCCTGCCGCGCCAGCGCCACCCGCAGCCGCGCGTGGTAGTCGTGCACCGACATCCCGGCCGCGTCGCGGAAGCGCCGCGTCAGCGTGCGCACGCTCATGTGGCCGAGTTCGGCCAGCCGTTCCAGCGGCCAGTCGCGCTGCGGCGCCCGCGCCAGCGCGTCCTGCACGCGGTGCACGCGCATGTCGAGATGGTTGCGGCCCTGCAGCCACGGCGACAGCGCGGGATCGTCGGGCGCGCGGCGCAGGTACACGACCATCTCGCGCGCGACGTCGGCCGACAGCCGCGGCGAAGCCATCTCCGCGATCAGGTGCAGGGCGAGGTCGATGCCGGCGGTGATGCCGGCGCTGGTGTAGACGCCGCCGTCCTCGACGAACACGCGGCTGTCCAGCACCTCGGCGTGCGGCGCCGCCTGGCGCAGGGCGTCGATCAGCGTGTGGTGGGTGGTGCAGCGGCGGCCGTCGAGCAGGCCGGCACGCGCAGCCATCAGCGCGCCCGAGCAGATGCAGGCCAACCGCCGCCCGGGACCGACGCGACGCAGCCAGCGCGCGATCGCGCGGCCGCCGCGCGAATCGCTGGCGCCGGCGTCGCCGGCCGCACCGCAGACGATCAACAGCGCGTCGGCGTCCGGCGCTTCCGGCGGCGGCTCGACCCCGACCAGGCCGAGGCCGAGCGAGGTCGGCACCGGCTGCCCCGGCTCGATCGCCGCGGTCACGCGCGGACGGAAACCCGCGCCGAAGTCGGCCGCGATGCGAAACGCCTCGGCCGCGCCGGCGAAGTCCAGCAGGACCACGCCGGGCGGCAGCACGAACCAGACGTCAGTCGCCGGCGAGGACGGCATCGACGCTGCGGATGCGGGCAAAACGGCCATCGAGCACCAGCTCCGTGCGCTGCTTGATCTCCTCCACATCGTAGCGGCGGCCGCTGCCGGTGTGGACCATCGGGAAGGTCAGCGTGGCCTCGGTCACGTAGTCGACCCGGAAACCGAGGTCCGAGGCGACGCGGGCGGTGGTCTCGCAGCACTGCTCGGTGCGGATGCCGGTGACGATCACGCGGCGGATGCCGCGCTCGCGCAGCCAGGCCTGCAGCCCGGTGTCGGTGAACGCGTTGTGCACGCCCTTGTGGAAGGTCACCGCGGCCTCCTGCGGCATCCACTCCAGCGGACGCACCAGCCCGGACTCGGGGGTGAAGCCCTCGTCGTTGTCCTGGTGCAGGATGCGCACCACCGGCCAGCCGCGTCCGGCGGCGCCCTGCAGCAGGCGCAGCACGGCGTCGCGGAACGCGGGCACGTCGTCCTCGCGCCAGTAAGGGGCGTGCAGGAACGACTGCTGGATGTCGATCGCGAGTACGGCGGTATCGGCGGACATGGGACACGCTCCATCGGGGAAAGGAGACGCCACTCTAGGCAGGCAGGGCGCGCCCGACGAGCACCGGCCGGGACCCGATGCGGACGGATCCGGCCACGCCCGACGGCCCGTTCGCGGCGCCCCGCGGGCTTTGCGCGCGGACGCGGCGGCGCTATCGTGGCGATCCGCCCCGACGAGATGCCCGCATGGCCCTGCCGCCGCCGATCGACTTCAAGCGCTGGATCGACGAGCACCGCCACCTGCTCGTGCCGCCGGTCGGCAACAAGTGCGTGGTCGACGGCGACTTCATCGTGATGGTGGTCGGCGGCCCCAACGCGCGCACCGACTACCACTACGACGAGGGTCCCGAGTTCTTCTACCAGCTCGAGGGCGAGA
The DNA here is from genome assembly GCF_039680435.1 of Mizugakiibacter sp. Lineage (NCBI taxonomy): Bacteria > Pseudomonadati > Pseudomonadota > Gammaproteobacteria > Lysobacterales > Rhodanobacteraceae > Mizugakiibacter > Mizugakiibacter sp. Next base: position 16,747 of record NZ_JBDKSX010000015.1, read on the forward strand.
TGGTGCTGCGTGTGCAGGACGACGGCCGCGCGCGCGACATCCCGCTGCGCGCCGGCGAGATCTTCTACCTGCCGCCGCGCGTGCCGCACTCGCCGCAGCGCATGCCGGGTTCGGTCGGTCTGGTGATCGAGCGCAAGCGCCTGGCCGGCGAGAAGGACGGCCTGCTGTGGTTCTGCGAGCGCTGCAACCACAAGCTGTACGAGGAGTACTTCACGCTCGGCGACATCGAGCGCGACTTCCCGCCGGTGTTCGAGCGCTATTACCGCTCGCTCGACGCGCGCACCTGCAAGGCCTGCGGCCACGTGCATCCGGCGCCGGACAAGTACCGCTGAAGGCGCCCCGGCCGCAGCCGGACGCGCGCCGGCAAGGCGCCGACAGCCGCGCGACACGGCGCCGGCGACCGCATCGGCGCGCCGACGCGCACGTCGGCATCGGCGCATTCCGCACCGGCAGCGTGATCGGCAGCACGCCGCCGCCGCGGCGATCTGCGGTTAAACTCGCTGCATGCTGAAGATCGACACCCACGCCCACATCCTGCCGCGCGACTGGCCGAACCTGGCCGAGAAGTACGGCGACGACCGCTTCGCGGTGATGACCCACACCGACGGCTGCCATCGCATCTACAAGGACGGCAGGTTCTTCCGCGAGGTCTGGGACAGCGCGTTCGATATCGAGCACCGCATCGCCGACTACGCCGGACACGGCGTCGACGTGCAGGTGGTGTCCACGGTGCCGGTGCTGTTCTCCTACTGGGCCAAGGGGCACCAGGCGCTGGAGCTGCACCGGCATCTGAACGACCACGCCGCCGGGCTGTGCCGCGCGCACCCGCGCCGCGTCGCCGGTATCGGCACCGTGCCGCTGCAGTCGCCGCAACTGGCGATCCAGGAACTGGAGCGCTGCATGGACGAGCTCGGCCTGCAGGGCGTGCAGATCGGCTCGCACTGCAACGACTGGAACCTGGATGCGCCCGAGCTGTTCCCGTTCTTCGAGGCCGCCGCCGACCTCGGCGCGGCGATCCTGGTGCATCCGTGGGACATGATGGGCCGCGAGAGCATGCCGAAGTACTGGCTGCCGTGGCTGGTCGGCATGCCCGCCGAACAGTCGCGCGCGGCCTGCTGCCTGATCTTCGGCGGCGTGCTGGAGCGCCTGCCGAAGCTGCGCGTCGCCTTCGCCCACGGCGGCGGCAGCTTCCCGTACACGATCGGCCGCATCGAGCACGGCTTCCGCATGCGCCCCGACCTGGTCGCCACCGACAACCCGCGCAACCCGCGCGAGTACTTCGACCGGCTGTACTTCGATTCCTGCGTGCACGATCCGCAGGCGCTGGCCTACCTGCTCGACGTGGTCGGCGGCGATCGCGTGATGCTCGGCACCGACTACCCGTTCCCGCTGGGCGAACAGCAGCCCGGCCGCAGCATCGAGGCGCTCGGCCTCGACGACGCCCGCCGCGCACGCCTGTTCCACGGCACCGCCCTCGAATGGCTGGGCCTGCCCCTCCACCGCTTCCAGTGACCCCGGAGCTTCCATGAACCTGCGCCACGCCCTGCCGACGCTCGTGCTCGCCCTGGCCCTGCCCGCCGCCTACGCGGGCGATTACGCGCTGGCCGACGGCGGCGTGCGCTTCAGCGCGCCGTCCGACTGGAACGCGATCATGGAGAAGACCGAAGGCGATCCGCAGTTCATTGCCTTCCAGGTGCGCGATCCTTCGCCCAGCGCGGCCGACTCGCTGGCGCGTGTGACGGTCAGCGCGCGCCGCATCGCCAACGACGACGCCTTCGCGCAATACGTCCGGGACCAGCTCGCGCACGCCAAGGGGCTGAGCGGCTACCAGCCGGCCGCGGGCGCGCCCGCGGCGAACCGCAGCGACTACAGCGCGACCGAGAGCAAGGTGCGCTACAGCTACAGCGAGCGCTACTACCACAAGGGCATGCTGGCCGTGCAGTTGCGCTGCGTGCGCCCCGCCGCCAGCCAGGCCGGCCCGGCGTGGGCGGCGGCATTCGACCGCGGCTGCGACGACGTCGCGGTCAGCCTGCAGCGCTGAGGTCGCGATGCACGCCTACGAAGCAACGGAAGCCTGGGCGCTGGCCCAGGACGCCGCCGATGCGCTGGCGCCCTTCCGCGGCGAGTTCCTGATCCCGCCGCACGGCGGCGGCGAACAGACCTACCTGTGCGGCAATTCGCTGGGCCTGCAGCCGCGCGCGACGCGCCAGGCGCTGCTCGACGAACTGGACGACTGGGCGAAGCTCGCCGTCGAGGCGCACTTCCGCGGCCGCCACCCGTGGATGCCCTACCACGCCGAGGTGCGCGAGCACCTCGCCGAGCTGGTCGGCGCGGAAGCGGCCGAAGTGGTCGCGATGAACTCGCTGACCGTCAACCTGCACCTGATGATGGTGAGCTTCTACGTGCCGACCGCGGAACGCCACGCGATCATCATCGAGCGCAGTGCGTTCCCGTCCGACCGCTACGCCGTCGAATCGCAGATCCGCTTCCACGGCCACGACCCCGCCGAGGCGCTGATCGAGCTGGAACCGGACGAACCCGGCGGCACGCTGTCGATGCAGGCGATCGAGCGCGCGCTCGACGAACACGGCCACCGCACCGCACTGGTGCTGCTGCCCGGCCTGCAATACCTCACCGGCCAGGCGTTCGACCTGCGCCTGATCAGCGAGATGGGCCACCGCAAGGGCTGCGTGGTCGGTTTCGACCTCGCCCACGCCGCCGGCAACCTGCGCGTGCCGCTGCACGACAGCCATTGCGACTTCGCGGTGTGGTGCAGCTACAAGTACCTGAACTCGGGTCCGGGCGCGGTCGCCGGCTGCTTCGTGCACGCGCGCCACGCGCAGACGCCGCGGCCGCGCTTCGCCGGCTGGTGGGGCCACGACCAGGCCACGCGCTTCAGGATGGGCCCCGAATTCGTGCCCACGCCGGGCGCCGAGGGCTGGCAGTTGTCCAATCCGCCGATCCTGGCGCTGGCGCCGCTGCGCGTGTCGCTGGAGATCTTCCACCGCGCCGGCATGCAGCGGCTGCGCGAGAAGTCGAAGCGGCTGACCGGCTATCTCGACTGGCTGGTGCGCAGCCGGTTGCAGCGCGTGCTCGAAGTCGCCACGCCGGCCGAACCGTTCCGTCGCGGCTGCCAGCTCAGCCTGCGCGTGAAGGGACCGCGCGACGCCGGCCGCGCGCTGTTCGAACACCTGTCCGCGCACGGCATCGTCGGCGACTGGCGCGAGCCCGACGTCATCCGCGTGGCGCCGACGCCGCTGTACAACCGCTACGTCGACTGCCTGCATTTCGCCGAAGCGGTCGAGGCTTGGGCCGCGGCGCGCTGAGGCGCATATCGGCGGGACGAAAAAAGGCCCCGCAAGGCGGGGCCATGATCTGCCGAATCCGTGGGGCTTCGCCGTCTCCGACCGCCGCGCTGCTGCGGCGGCCGGAGAGGCGTCGGCACACGGTTGCCGTCAGCGCGTGCGCGTGGTCTTGGTGGTGGTCTTGGTGGTGATCTTGGTATCCCACTTCCACCACCAGCGCTTGCCAGGCTTGTGCGACTTGCCGCCCGAAGCGCCGCCGGTCGTGCCGCCCGAAGTGCCACCCGAGGTGCCGTCGGTCGTGCCGCCCGTCGTGCCGCCCGAAGTGCCGCCCGAGGTGCCGTCGGTCGTGCCGCCCGTGGTGCCGCCCGTGGTGCCGCCCGTGGTGCCACCCGTGGTGCCACCCGAAGTGCCGTCGGTCGTGCCGCCCGTGGTGCCGCCCGTCGTGCCGCCCGTCGTGCCGCCCGTCGTGCCGCCCGTGGTGCCGCCCGTCGTGCCTCCGGTATCGGTACCGCCAGTCGTACCACCAGTCGTACCGCCGGTCGTACCGCCCGTGGTGCCGCCGCTGGTGGTGCCTTGATCCGGCACGGCGCCGGCCGGCAGTTGCACCATGTAGGCGTCGATATCGGTGCTGCTGCTGGTGCCCCAGTTCGAGTTGAACAGGATGCGCGTGAAGTCGCGGTTCACCGCCGCCTGCGGCTCCGCCCAGTAGCCGCCTGCGGCGTTGCTGTGGTGGAACGCGATGTTGTAGATCCGCGGGCTCGCCTTCAGCTCCAGCGCGAACAGATGGTCCATGTACCAGCGGTGCGTACCCGTGCCCGCGTAGGTGCCGATCAACGCCCAGCCCGGCTTGTTGTACGCCTTCATCGAGATGTGCATCGCCGTCGCGCTGCCGCTGATGTAGGTCGGCATCAGGTCCGTGCGCACCCCCGTGTCG
>NZ_JBDKSX010000016.1:0-12304 GCF_039680435.1 Mizugakiibacter sp.
GTTCCGCGCGCGCCTGCGCTATCCGGATCCCGCCGCGCCCGGCGGCGTGCGCGTCCTGAATGGGCTCACCCTGCCCGGCGTGCCGGCGCTGGTCGCCGGCAGCAACGGCCAGATCGCCTGGGCGTTCACCAACAGCTACGGCGACTGGGAGGACTGGGTGCGCGTGCTGCGCGACCCGGCCGACCCGCGGCGCTACCGCGTGCCGGAAGGCTGGGCCGGCATCGAGCGCCACGACGAGACGATCCGCGTGCACGGCGAGGCGCCGCGCACGCTCGCCGTCGAGAACACCCGCTGGGGCCCGATCATGGCGCACGACGTCGACGGCACGCCGCTGGCGCTGGCCTGGACGGCGCAGTTGCCGCGTGCGCTGAACCTCGAGCTGATGCGGCTGGAGCAGGCCGCCGACGCCGGCGCCGCGCTGGCGATGGCACCGACCTTCGGCATGCCGGCGCAGAACTTCGTGGTCGGCGACGCGCACGGCCGCATCGGCTGGACGCTCACCGGCAATGCGCTGCCGCTGCGCGCCGGCTTCGATCCCAGGTTCCCGGCCGACTGGTCGGCGCCTGGCTCCGGCTGGGTCGGCTTCGCCGCGCCGGCGCAGTACCCGCGCATCGAGGATCCGGCCGACGGCCGGCTGTGGACGGCCAACAACCGCACCACCTCCGACGCCTGGCTGGCGCTGCTGGGCGACAGCGGCTACGACAACGGCGCGCGCGCGCGGCAGATCCGCGACGACCTGCGCGCGCGCACGCGATTCGCGCCCGCCGACCTGCTGGCGATCCAGCTCGACGACCGCGCGCTGTTCCTCGCCCGCTGGCAGCGCCTGCTGCAGGACACGCTGGCCGGCAACCGGGAACCTGCGCTGGTCGAGATGCGCCGGCTGAGCGCGCGCTGGAGCGGCCGCGCGGATACGGACAGCGTCGCCTACCGGCTGGTGCGCGCGTTCCGCGACGAGGTCGAGCAGCAGGCGCTGGCGCCGTTCGCGGCGCGCGTGCAGGCGCGCTTCCCCGATTTCCGCTGGCCGCAAGAACTCGACCGCGAGGCGGCGGTGTGGGCGCTGGCGACGCGGCAACCCCCGAACCTGCTCGATCCACGCTATCCGGACTGGCACGCGCTGCTGGCGAGCAGCGCGCGCGCCGTCGCCGAGCGCCTCGGCGCCGAGCCCGGCGGGCTTGCCGCGCAGTCCTGGGGCGAACACAACACCGCGGCGATCCGCCACCCGCTGTCTGCCGCGCTGCCCGGCTTGCTCGCGCGCTTCCTCGACATGCCGCGCGAGCCGCTGCCCGGCGACGCCGACATGCCGCGTGTGCAGGCACCGGCGTTCGGCGCCTCCGAGCGCTTCGGCATCATGCCGGGCCACGAGGACCACAGCTACCTGCACATGCCCGGCGGCCAGAGCGACCACCCGCTGTCGCCCTATCACGGCGCCGGGCACGAGGACTGGGTGCACGGCGCGCCGACCCCGCTGCTGCCGGGCCCGGCCCGGCACCGCCTGACGCTGCAGCCCGCGGCCGCGCGCTGACCTGCCGTCGCGCGCGCCGCGGCGGGGCTACACTGCGCCGGCGGCGGCCTGCCGCGACGAGGAGGGGACGATGAAACCGGAACTGTTCTGGCTCACGCTGAGCGCGATCGCCACCGGGCTGATGTTCCTGCCCTACATACTCGACCGCATCGCCGTGCGCGGCCTGATGGGCACGATGGCGAACCCCAGCCCTGCCGACGCGCCGCAGCACGCCTGGGCGCAACGCGCGCAGCGCGCGCACGCCAACGCGGTCGAGAACCTGGTCGTGTTCGTCGCGCTGGTCGCGGCGGCCCAGTTCGCCGGCATCAGCAGCGCACAGACCGTGCTCGGCTGCCAGCTCTACTTCTGGGCCCGGCTGGCGCACTACGTCATCTACAGCGCCGGCATCCCGGTGCTGCGCACGCTGGCCTTCGCCGTGGCGCTGGTCGGCGAGGCGCTGATCGCGCTCGCGCTGCTCCCGACGATGTAGGCGACAACCCCGCCTGCCGCGGCTGCAGCGCCGTTGCCGCCGCGGCGGGAACCTTTTCCCTTGCGGGCGCATTACGCCCTCGAGGGGGCTCGTGGCGCGCGGCGGCGCCATGCGGCCCGGGCCCCCGATTCACCACCAACACTAGGGGATTCGAGATGCTCAACTACGCGATTCTGATCTTCGCCGTCGCCGCGCTCGGCGGGCTGTTCCTCGCCGCCCACGTGCTCCGCGACAAGCTGGCCCCGTGGGCGGTTTCGATCCTCCACGCGCTGCTGGGCGCCGCTGGCCTGGTGACGCTGATCCTGATGGTGCTGCAGGGCGCCGCGCCGGCCCGCCTGACCGCCGCGCTCGGCCTGCTGGTCATCGCGGCACTGGGCGGGTTCTTCCTCGCCTCGTTCCACCTGCGCGGCAAGGTCGCACCCAAGACCGTGGTGATCGTGCACGCCGGCGTCGCCGTCGTCGGCTTCCTCACCCTGGCGAGCCTGCTGCTGGCCTGACGCGACGCGTCCCCCATCCCGGGAGTACCCACCATGCGCCATCCGCTGCATCCGGCCCTCGTCCACTTCCCCATCGCCTGCTGGTCGCTGGCCACGGCCGGGGATCTGGCCAGTCCGTTCCTGGGCGAGCCGGCATGGCGTCTCTCGGGGATGCTGCACGTGGCGGGGAGCGCGCTCGCGCTCCCCGCCATGCTTGCCGGCTTCGTCGAGCTGCTGAAAGTTGCGGAAGACAGCCCGGCGATCAAGATCGCCAACCGGCACATGGCCGTGGTCATGACCGCCTTCTGCTTCTATGCCGCCAGCCTGTTCCTGCGCCTCGACGGCACCACCCTGCAGGCGCCCGGCCCGCTCGAAACGGGCCTGGGCGTCGCCGGCTTCGCCTGCCTCGCCGCGGCCGGCTGGCTGGGCGGCAGGCTGGTGTACGAATTCGGCGTCGGCAGGAGCGAGTCCGCGGGCGCCTGAACGTCCATGCAGGCGCGCACGGCAGGAAACCCGGGCGCGGCCGTCGGGGTGCAGACGCACCGCGCCGGCCCGCCGCACACCGGAGAATCGCGATGAGACTGGCCGCACCCACCCAGGCCCCGCAACTGGCCATGACCGACATCTACGGCGAGCCCGTCGCGATCGGCAGCGGCCGCCGCAGGACGCTGCTGTGCTTCTTCCGCGACGCCGCCTGCCCGTTCTGCAACTTCAGGATCTACGAGCTGACCCAGCACCACGCCAGCCTGGCTGCGCTCGGCCTCGACATCGTCGCCGTGTTCGCCTCGTCGCCCGAGGAGGTGAAGCGCTTCGTCGCGCGCAAGCCGAGGCCGTTCCGCGTCATCGCCGATCCGGCCTCGTCCGCCTACGACGCCTACGGCATCGAGCGCTCGTTCTGGCGCAAGCTGAAAGCGATCGCAACGCGCCTGCCGACGCTGCTGCGCGGCCTGCGCATCGTCGGCCTGGCCGGTCTGGACACGAACAACATCCTGCCCGCCGACTTCCTGATCGACGAGAACGGCCGCGTCGTCGAGGCCTACTACGGCCGCGACGCCGGCGACCACATCCCGTTCGAGCGCGTGGAGCTGTTCCTGGCGCGCGGACTGATCCGACGCTCCGTCGCGTGAGCACGGCGCGGCACCGAATAGTCGCGCAAGCGCCACCTAACGCCGAAACCGACGCGATCACGCGAAGGACTCCTCGCGGCTGTCCCAGGGCGAGCCCCGGTCCACAACGCGGCGCTCGTACGCCGCGGCACGCCTGACCGGGGCCGTCCTCTCTTCTGGCTAGCGTATCTGGACGTCCTTGAGCGTATACGTCGCAGTCACGCTCGTCGTCTGATAGCCGGTCATGAATGCGACCCCGTACTTGTCGAGATATGCAAACTGCGATTTCTTCGATGCTACGCCATTGACGTTTTCGAACGTGCAGTTCAAGGATCGCGCATCTCCCTCCAGTTTCGGATGGATGCGGCTGGCTGGGAAGGGGTCACCGGCAGAGCAACGAATTGCAAGCGATTGCGGATTGGGAACCGGCCCGGAAAATCCCGTCGTATACGCGAAGCTTATGTCGCCGCTCGCGTCCAACGGATCCATGTGGACGATCGACTGCGTGGTGCGGATCAGATTCGCGTTCGCGGAGCTGTAAGTAACGGACTGCTCGCGCAACGGGAACAGGTCACGGTAGCTCAGACCGAAGAACGCGCCCGACGCCAAACCGTTCGAGGTGATCTCCGAACTCTGCTGGATCATGCCGTGCTCGAAAGCTACCAGCACCGTATGGATGGTGAACGAGCGCGTTTCCTTGCCTCCAGGGGCGCTCAGGCTACCATCGATGTCGAACGTCATCGAATGAAAATCGAAGGCCTTGCTGTCCGCTGCCTGCAACCAATGCAATACCTCCTCGGGGAGGGCGCCAGGCGTGAAATTCTTCTGCAGGTAGCCCGGCTTGTCTGCCACCACATCCTTCACCCTGACCGGCGGTGAAACGCATCCGTGCAATAACCCCGATGCAATCAACGCCAGAAACACCACCCTGAATTCGCCCCTCATTTCCTTCCTCCTGGATTGGAATTAGAGAATCATGCCGCACACCGATCTCACCCACTCCGTGTGCGCGCTCCGGCAAGTCACTCCAACAGCTGCTTTTCCGGAAGATGGGCATCATGGTGAGCCGCGCCCGAATCGGCAAGTGGCAGGGTTCGATCAGATCACCATGCCCCCCTGTCAGTCCCGCTCGGTCGCCGGCGAATATGGAGACGTGCACAACCATCAGCGCAGCAGACGCTCGGCGAGCGCGAGGTAGAGCCCCGGCAGGCGCTCGAGTTCGTCCAGCGCGACGTGCTCGTCGACCTTGTGGATACTGGCGTTGACCGGGCCGAGTTCGACCACCTCGGCGCCCAGCGGCGCGATGAAGCGGCCATCCGAGGTACCGCCGCCGGTGCTGAGCTCGGGTTCGACGCCGCAGCGCTCGCGCAGCACCTCGACCGCGGCACGGCGCAGCACGCCGTCGCGGGTCAGGAACGGTTCGCCGGAAAGGTCCCAGTCCAGCGCGTAGTCGAGTCCGTGCCGGCGCAGCGTGTCCTCGACGCGCGCACGCAGGCCGTCGGCGCTGCTGGCGGTGCCGTAGCGGAAGTTGAAGCGCGCTTCCAGCACGCCGGGGATCACGTTGTTGGCGCCGGTGCCGCTGGCGAGGTTCGACACCTGGAACGTGGTCGGCGGGAACGCCTCGTTGCCGTCGTCCCAACGCATCGCCGCCAGCTCGGCCAGCGCCGGCGCGAAGGCGTGGATCGGATTCAGCGCCTTGTCCGGATACGCCACGTGGCCCTGCACGCCGCGCACGGTGAGCGTGCCTGACAGCGAGCCGCGCCGGCCGATGCGGATCAGGTCGCCGAGCTTTTCCTTCGACGACGGCTCGCCGACCACGCACCAGTCGATGCGCTGGCCGGTCGCGCGGAAGTGCTCGGCCACGCGGCGCACGCCGTCGAGGTTGGTCGGTCCCTCCTCGTCGCTGGTCAGCAGCAGCGCGACGGTGCCGGGATGCCGCGGATACGCGGCGACGAAGGCCTCCAGCGCCAGCGTCATCGCCGCCACGCCGCCCTTCATGTCCGCGGCGCCGCGGCCGTACAGGCGGCCGTCGCGCACGCTGGGCGCGAACGGCGGCGAGGCCCACGTGTCTTCCGGACCGCTCGGCACCACGTCGGTGTGGCCGAGGAACGCCAGCACCGGCGCACCCTCGCCGTGCGTCGCCCACAGGTTGTCGACCTCGCCGTGGCGCAGGCGTTCGCAGCGGAAGCCGGCGCGCGCGAGGCGCTCGGCGAGCAGCGCCTGGCAGCCGGCGTCGTCGGGCGTGATCGACTTGCGCGCGATCAGCGCACGGGTCAATTCGAGGATTTCGCTCATCGTGCTCACGCCCTGGCCTTGCCGAACAGCCGCTCGTAACTGCCGCCGGTGAAGCCGACGGCGACGCGGCCGTCGGCCAGCACCGCCACCGGATGGCGCAGGATGCCGGGGTGCTCGCGGATCAGCAGCGTCCACTCCGGATCGCTGTCCGGATGCTTGCGCTGCGGCAGCAACCCGGCCCAGGCGCGACCGCCGCGATCGACCAGCGCGCCCCATCCGCCCAGCGCCGCCGCCCACGCCTTCAGGGCGGCGGGCTCGGGGCGTTCGCGGGCGAGGTCGACGAAGCGGTACGGCGGCCCGAAGCGGTCCAGCCAGCGGCGCGCCTTGCCGCAGGCGTCGCAGCCGTCGAGGCCGTACACGACCGCCGCCTCAGCCACCGAACAGCTCCGCGAACTTCTTCTCGGTGAAGCCGACGCCGACCGCGCCGTCCTTGACCAGCACCGGCCGCTTGACCAGCGCCGGATAGGCCTTGATCAGCGCCAGCCACTCGGCGTCGGTCGATGCGGCCTTCTGCGCGTCCGTCAGATCGCGCCAGGTGTAGCTGGCGCGGTTGACCAGCTTTTCCCAGCCGAGCGTCTTCGCCCAGGCCCTCAGCGTCGCCGGCGCGACGGGATGCTCGCGGTAGTCGGTGAAGGCGTGCCGGACCCCGTGCGCGTCCAGCCACGCTCGCGCCTTGCCGCAGGTGCCGCACTTGTGCAGGCCGTACAGTTCGACGCTCATTCGGCGCTCCGCAGCAGTTCGTTGATGCCGACCTTGGCGCGCGTCTTCGCGTCGACCTGCTTGACGATGACCGCCGCGTACAGGCCGTGCGAGCCGTCGCGCGCCGGCAGACTGCCGGCGACGACGACGCTGCCGGCCGGCACGCGCCCGTACAGCGTCTCGCCCGTCATGCGGTTGTAGATGCGCGTCGACTGGCCGAGGAACACGCCCATGCCGATCACGCTGCCGCGCTCGACCACCACGCCCTCGACCACCTCGGAGCGCGCGCCGATGAAGCAGTCGTCCTCGACGATCGTCGGATTCGCCTGCAGCGGCTCCAGCACGCCGCCGATGCCGACGCCGCCGGACAGGTGCACGTTGGCGCCGATCTGCGCGCACGAGCCGACCGTGGCCCAGGTGTCGACCATGCTGCCGGCGCCGACGAAGGCGCCGATGTTGACGTAGCTCGGCATCAGCACCGCGTCCTTGCCGACATGCGCGCCGCGGCGCACCAGCGCGCCCGGCACGATGCGCGCGCCGACCGCGCGCAGCGCGGCCTCGTCGGCGCCGGCGAAGCGCAGCGGCACCTTGTCGAACGCCGCCATCGGGCCGCCGTCCATCGCACGGTTGGCGCTGACGCGGAAGTACAGCAGCACCGCCTTCTTCAGCCACGCATGCACGCGCCAGCCGCCGGCGCCGTCCGGCTCGGCGACGCGGCGCTCGCCGCGTTCCAGCAATTCCAGCACGCGCTCCAGCGCGGGGCGCAGATGGGCGTCGATCTCGGTCTGGCCGAGCGCGGCACGGCGCTCCCAGGCGTCGTCGATCAGGCTTTCAAGTTCCTGCATGGTGCTCTTTCGGTTGGGATGCGGCTTCGCCGCCGACGCGCCGCAGCAGCGCGGCGTGCAGCGCTTCGCGCGCGGGCGCGTCCAGCGGGCGGTCGCGCGCGTCGGCGATGCGGAAGAAGTCCTCGACCCGCTCGCCGAACGTGGCGATGCGCGCATCATGCACGCGCATGCCGGCATCGCGGAAGGCCTGCGCGACCGCCGCCAGCAGGCCCGGCCGGTCGGTGCACACCAGCGCGAGCTGGGTGCCGCCGTCGACGCTGTCGCTGAACTCGATGCGCGGCGCCATCTGGAAGTGGCGCAGCCGGCGCGACAGCCCGCGCCGCGCCGGCTGCACGCGATACGGCGCCTGCGCCAGCGTGCGCTGCAGCACCTCGCGCAGCTCGGCGGCGCGCTCGGCGCCGGCCGGCGCCTGGGTGTCGGTCTCGAGCAGCAGGAAGGTGTCGAGCGCGACGCCGCGCTTCGAGGACAGCACGCGCGCCTCGACCACCGAGAAGCGCATGCGGTCGAGCGTGGCGGTGACCGCGGCGAACAGGCCGTCGCGGTCGGGCGCGTACACGAACAGCTCGGTGCAGCCGCGCACCGAGAACGGGTGCACCGCGACCAGCGGCGCGTCGGCGCGCCCCTCGCGCACGAGCGCGGCGGTCTGCCAGGCGATCTGCTCGGGGCGGTGGCGCAGGAAGCTCTCGTCGGGGAAATCCGCCCACACCCGCGCCGCGGCATCGGCATTGATGCCGTCCGCCAGCAGCAGCGCCAGCGCGCGCTCGCGGCACTCGCGCACGCGCGCCTCGGCGTGCGGCGGGCGCGCCAGGTCGCCGCGCAGCGCGTAGCGCGCGGCCACGTACAGGTCGGCCAGCAGGCGGTCCTTCCACGCGTTCCACAGTTTCGGGCTGGTACCGGCGATGTCGGCGATGGTCAGCAGGTAGAGGTGGTCGAGGCGCTCCCAGTCCTCGACCTGCGCGGCGAAGCGGTGCACCACGTCGGGATCGGTGATGTCCTGGCGCTGCGCGGTGACGCTCATCAGCAGGTGCCAGCGCACCAGCCAGGCGACCAGGTCGACGTCGGCCTCGACGAGGCCGAGCTTCGCGCAGAACGCGCGTGCCTCCTGCTCGCCGAGCTGCGAATGGTCGCCGCCGCGGCCCTTGGCGATGTCGTGGAACAGCGCGGCGAGCAACAGCAGCTCGGGCTTGGCCAGGCCCGCCCATACCTCGCAGGCGACGGGAAACTCGCGGCGCTGGGCAGGATCGGCGAAGCGCGCCACGTTGCGCAGCACGCGCAGGGTGTGCTCGTCCACGGTGTAGACGTGGAACAGGTCGTACTGCATGCGCCCGACCACGCGGCCGAACGCCGGCAGCACCGCCGCCAGCACGCCGTGCCGGTTCATGCGCGCCAGCGCCTCCACCGCCGGCGCGCCGCGCGCCAGCAGCGCGCGCAGCGCCGTCAGCACGTGGCCGTCGTCGGCCAGCGCGGTGCCGCCGCGCGCCAGCGCCTGCTGCATGCGGCGCATGGTGTCGGCGCTCAGCCCCTTCAGCCCGGGATGGTCGAGCAGCACCGCGAACGCGCCCACCAGCGCCTGCGGGCGGCGCAGGAACAGGTCGGGCGTCGCCGCTTCCAGCCGCGCGCCGAGCGCGACGAAGTCCTGGTCGATCGGCTGCGCCGGCGCGCGCGGCGGCTCCAGCAGCTCGTCGAAGCGCTCCAGCAACTGCGTGCCGAGGCGTTCCACCGTCTGCGCGGCGCGGTAGTAGGCCTGCATGCACTGCTCGACGCCGAGGTTCTGCGCGTGCTCGTCGACGTAGCCGAGGCGCGCGGCCAGCGCGCGCTGGAAGTCGAACAGCAGGCGCTCCTCGGCGCGCCCGGCTTCGAGATGCAGCGCGTAGCGGATGCGCTGCAGGGTGACCTCGGCCGCGGCCAGCGCGGCGGACTCGGCGGGGTCGAGCAGGCCGGCCGCGGCCAGCGCCTCGAAGCTGCCGGCGCCGACGATGCGCCGGCCCAGCCAGCGCATCAGGTCCAGCGTGCGCAGGCCGCCGGGGCCGTCCTTGAGGTTGGGTTCGAGGTTGTAGGCGGTGTCGTCGAAGCGCGCGTGGCGTTCGGCCTGCTCGGCACGCTTGGCGGCGAGATAGGCGGCGGGCGGCCACAGCGCGGGTTCGTCGACGATCGCCGCCAATGCGGCTTCGAGCGATGCGTCGCCGCACAGGCGGCGCGCGTCCAGCAGGCTGGTGAACACGCTGACGTCGGCGGCGGCGAGCATGCGGCATTGCGCGGGGTCGCGCACCGCGTGGCCGGGCTTCAGGCCGAGATCCCACAGGCAGGCGAACAGCGCTTCCAGCGCGCGCGCCTGCGCCGCGGCGGCGGCCGGCGTCGCCAGCACCAGCAGGTCGACGTCGGAATGCGGGAACAGCAGGCCGCGGCCGAAGCCGCCGACCGCGAACAGCGCCACGCCCTCCGGCTCGCCGAGGCAGGCGGTCCAGACGTGGCCGAGGATGCGCTCGACCGCCTCGCCGCGGCGTCGCGCCAGCGCGGCGGCCGGCGCGCCTTCCGCGAACGCGGTCGCCAGCGTGCGGTCGACGTCGCCCAGCAGTTGGCGCAGCGCGAGGCGCGCATCCGCGGACACGCCCGAGCGCGGCAGCGCGGGGGGCAGGCGCGGCAGCGGCGGCAGATCGGGGGCGCGGGCGGATGGGGTGGACACGTCGCTCCTGGGCTGGGAGTGGGGAAAGCGTAACTACCCACCGTGATGCCGGCACACGCCGGCATCACGGGAGACATTGCAGCGCCAGCGCCTCCCCAGCCCTGCCTGCGCCTTGCCCTACTCCCTGCTCCCAACCCTCACGCCGCCTGCGGCCAAGGCGTAAGGATCTCGAAACCGTCGTCGGTGACGGCGATGGTGTGCTCCCACTGCGCCGACAGCGTGTGGTCCTTGGTGACCACGGTCCAGCCGTCCGGCAACAGGCGGGTGTGCGGCTTGCCGGCGTTGACCATCGGCTCGACGGTGAAGGTCATGCCCTTCTCCAGGCGCAGCCCGGTACCCGGCCTGCCGTAGTGCAGCACCTGCGGGTCGTCGTGATAGACCGTGCCGATGCCGTGGCCGCAGTACTCGCGCACGACCGAGAAGCCCGCCGTCTCGACGTGCCTCTGGATGGCGTGGCCGACGTCGCCCAGGGTCGCGCCGGGGCGCACCGCGCCGATGCCGAGCAGCATCGCTTCCAGGGTGGTGTCCACCAGCCGCTTGGCCAGCGTGGAGGGCTGGCCGACGAAGTACATGCGGCTGGTGTCGCCGTGCCAGCCGTCCTTGATCACGGTGACGTCGATGTTGACGATGTCGCCGTCTTTCAGCACCTTGGTCGGGCTGGGAATCCCGTGGCAGATCACGTGGTTGACCGACGTGCACAGGGTCTTGGGGAAGCCGCGGTAGCCGACGTTGGCCGGCACCGCCTTCTGCACCTTGACGATGTGTTCGTAGGCGATGCGGTCGAGCTCCTCGGTGGTCACCCCGGGCTTGACGTGCCCGGCAAGCAGCTCCAGCACCTCCGCGGCCAGCCGGCCGGCGGTACGCATCTTCTCGATCTGTTCGGGGGTCTTCAGGGTCACGGGCATGATCCGTAGATGGCGCCGGTCGGGGGCGCAGGCAAGACTTGTCGCGCCGGCGGCGCACGGGCTACAATTTTAAAGATTTGCGGGACAGCCATGTAAGTGGCCGCCGCGCAAAGCAGAACGCGAGGATACCCGCCACGGCGGCTCCCCGCACGGTGCGCAAGCACCTCATTCCGCACACGCATCGGCACCGCCTTCGGGGTGCCCCGCCGGCACGGCGCTTCGCCAGCACGACTGGCACGCCGGCCCGGGGTCGAAGTCGGGGATGCGTGGAGGTCCAACCCCTGGGCGCGCCACAAGCCGCCCGAACGTCAGGAGTTTCGTCATGCCCCAGGTCACCATGCGCCAGATGCTCGAAGCCGGCGTCCACTTCGGCCACCAGACCCGCTACTGGAACCCGAGGATGGAGCCGTACATCTTCGGCGCGCGCGGCAAGATCCACATCATCAACCTCGAGAAGACGCTGCCGCTGTTCGGCGACGCCATGAACTACCTCTCCGGCCTGGCGCAGAAGCGCGGCACGGTGCTGTTCGTCGGCACCAAGCGCTCGGCGCGCGAGGCCATCCAGGAAGAAGGCACCCGCTGCGGCATGCCGTTCGTCGCCGCGCGCTGGCTGGGCGGCATGCTCACCAACTTCCGCACCGTCAAGCAGTCGGTCGCGCGCCTGAAGGAACTCGAGGCCGCCGAGACCGACGGCACCTTCGAGAAGCTGGTCAAGCACGAAGTGCTGGCGCTGCGCCGCGAGCGCGACAAGCTGGAGAAGTCGCTGGGCGGCATCAAGGACATGAACAGCCTGCCCGACGCGCTGTTCGTGATCGACATCGGCCACGAGAACATCGCCGTGCTGGAAGCCAAGAAGCTCGGCATCCCGGTGGTGGCGGTGGTCGACACCAACTACGACCCGACGCTGGTCGACTACGCGATCCCGGGCAACGACGACGCCATCCGCGCGGTGCAGTTGTACGTGCGCGCCGCCGCCGACGCCATCCTCGAGGGCAAGGCCGCGTCGCCGGCCATCGCGCAGGGCGCGGCCGACGAGTTCGTCGAGCTGGACGCCGAGGGCAACCCGATCGCCAAGGACGCCGACGCCGCGCGCCGCGAGCGCAAGCCGAGCGGCGACCGCCGCCGTCCGGGCGGCGCCAAGAAGCCGGGCGCCGGCCAGCCGCGCCGCGGCAGCGGCCGCGGCAAGAACGAAGGCGGCGCCGAGTAAGTCCACGGTTCGATGCCACGCGCGCCGGCAATCCGGCGCGCCGCCATACAAGAGGTTCCACGCAATGACCATCACCGCAACAAAGGTCAATGAGCTG
>NZ_JBDKSX010000017.1:0-24392 GCF_039680435.1 Mizugakiibacter sp.
GAAGCGATGCAGCGGTGGGCCAGGGCCCACCGTACGCGCTCCGCTTGCCGTCGCTCGCGTCCGTCGCCTCGCGCAGCGCCGCGGGGTGGGCTTCAGCCCACCAGCGCAACACCGCCGAACGAAACGATGCAGCGGTGGGCCAGGGCCCACCCTACGCGCTCCGCTTCCCGCCGCTCGCGTCCGTCGCCTCGCGCAGCACCTCCGCGAGTTGCGAGCCGGTCAACGGCTTGCGCAGGAAGCGGTCCATGCCCGCCGCCAGCGCCTTGGCTTCCTCGTCGCCGCCGGAGCGCGCGGTGATCGCGACGATCGGCAGGCGCGCGCCGCCCGCCTGGCGCGCGCGGATCATGCGCGCGAGCTGGAAACCGTCCACGCCGGGCAGATCGAGGTCGAGCAGCATCGCGTCGCAGCCGACGGTGTCGAGTTCGGACAGCGCGGCGAGGCCGTGCGGCGCGTGGCGCACCGCGTGGCCCTGCGCTTCCAGCAGACCGGCGATCACCTGCGCCACGGTGGCGTCGTCCTCGACCAGCAGCACGCGCAGCGCGCCGCCCGCCGGTGCAGGAGCCGCCGGCGCCGTGCCACGCGCCTCCGCCGTGGGCGGCGCGCATTCCGGCAGCGGCAGGTGCACGCGGAACGTGCTGCCCTGCCCCGGCGTGGAGTCCACCTCGATGCGCCCGCCCATCAGCGCGACCAGCTCGCGGCAGATCGCCAGGCCAAGGCCGCTGCCGCCCTGGCGGCGGCCCTCGCCGGCGTCGTCCTGCTCGAAGCGCTGGAACAGGCGCTCGCGGCTGGCCTCGGGGATGCCGGGCCCGGTATCGGCGACGCGGAACAGCACGCCGCCGCCGGCGTCGCGCGCCAGGCCGAGGCACACCTCGCCGCGCTCGGTGAACTTGAGCGCGTTGTTGGCCAGGTTCAGCAGCACCTGCTGGATGCGCAGCGCGTCGCCGCGCAGCGCGCGCGGCGCGTCCGCCGCCACCTCGACGCGCAGCGCCAGCCCCTTGCGCGCGGCCAGCCCGGCGTCGAGTTCGGCGACCTCGCGCAGCAGCGCGGCGGGATCCAGCGGCGCGGATTCCAGCTCGAAGCGGCCGGCCTCGATGCGCGCCAGGTCGAGCGCGTCGTTGACCAGCTTCAGCAGCAGCGTGCCGGAGCGCTGGATCGCCTCGGCGTACTCGCGCTGGCGCTCGGCCAGCGTCGTGCGCAGCAGCAGCTCGGCCATGCCCAGCACGCCGGTCATCGGCGTGCGGATCTCGTGGCCCATGGTGGCGAGGAAGCGCGTCTTCGCCGCGCTGGCCTCCTCGGCCATGCGCCGGCGCTGTTCGGCGAGCGCGACGCGGTGGCGCTGCTCGACGCGCCGCTGCCACGCCTGCGCGACCAGCAGCGCGATCAGCGCGGCCGCCAGCGCGTAGGCCAGCCACGCCCACGGCGTGTTCCACGGCGGCGCGGCGACACGCATGGCGAGCGGCGCGGCCAGCGCGCCCCAGGCGCCGTCGGCGGCGCGCGCGCGCACCTCGACGCGGTAGTCGCCGGCGCCCAGCCCGGCCAGCTCGCGCACGCCGCGGTCGCCGGCGTCGACCCAATCGGCGTCGAAGCCGTCGATGCGGAACTGGTAGCGGTTGCGCTGCGGATCGGCGTACGACAGCGCGCGCGCCTCGATGCGCAGCTCGCGGTCGGACCAATCGAGCGACACCCGCCCGCGCTCGGGGCGCAGCGGCACCACGCTGCCCGCGCGGCGCACGCTGATCGCGCTCAGCACCACCGGCGGCGGCGATCCGCGCAGCGGCGCGGCGTCCATGCGCACCCCGACCACGCCTAGCGGCGTGCCCGCGTAGAACATGTCGCCGGCCCCGCGCACCAGCGTGTGCGGGATGAATTCCTGGCTGAGCAGGCCGTCGCGGGTGCCGAATGCCTCGACGCGCCGGCGCGCCGGGTCGTAGCGCAGCAGGTCGCGCAGCGCGGCCGCCCAGACGCGCCCGTGCGCGTCGATCGCGAGGCCGGACACGCGCACCGCGGACCAGCCGGACGCCGCATCGACCGCATCGAGGCGCGTCGCGCCGGCGGATTCGAGGCGGTAGTGCGCAAGCCCGTCGGCGCGCGCCAGCCACAGCGTGCCGTCCGCGGCGAAGGCGTAGGCAAACGTGTGGCCGGGCGGGATGCCGGGCACCGGCTCAAAGCGCGCCGCGCCGGCGGCGAGACGGTCCATGCCGGCGCCGGTGGCGCGCCACAGCGTGCCCTGCGCGTCGAAACCCATCTGCTCGCTCTGCGCGGCGTCGGGCGTGTCGGCGCTGCCGGGCACGAGGGCGGCGCCCAGCGTGGCCGGATCGACGCGATACACGCCGGCACCGGTCAGCGAAACGTAGGCGGTGCCATCGTCGGCGAACGCGAACAGTTGCGCGCCGGCGTGCGGGATGCCGGCGACGGCGCGCACGCGGCCGTGCTCGGCCACGCTCAGCCCCTGCCCCTGCTGGCCGATCCACAGGCGGCCGGCGGCGTCCTCGGCGACGCCGGCGACCTGCCGCGCCGACGGCAGCCCCGGCGGCGCGAAGGCGACGTGCTCGACCTTGCCGCTGACCGGATCGAGGCGGTCCACCGTGGCCGCTTGGCCGCCGACCAGCAGGCGCCCGTCACGCGCCTGCGCCAGGCTGAGCACGCGCCCCGGCACGAGGCTCTCGCCGCGGTCGGGCACGTGGCGGTAGTGGCTGAAGTCGCGCCATTGCGCGGGCAGGTAGGCGAGACCGCCGTCCAGCGAGGAGAACCACAGTCCGCCCTCGCGATCGCACAGCACGTGCATCAGCGCCGCGCCCGGCAGCGCGCCGGCCAGCCCCGGCACGGCGGCGACGTGGCGGTAGCGGCCGTCGGCGTCGATGTAGTCCAGGCCGCTGGCGGTGGCCAGCCACAGCGCGCCGGCAGCATCGTGCGCGCTGGCGTAGGTCACGTGTGCGTCCAGCCCGTCCACGGCCAGCGGCCGCGCCAGCGCGTCGCCGTCGACGACGAACATGCCCGCGCTGGTCGCGGCCAGCACCGCGTCGCCGCGCTCCTCCATGCGCCACACGCGCAGCGGCCCGCTCGCGCCGGGAAAGCCGACGTGGCGCAGGCGTCCGTCCGGCTCGAGCACGTCGAGGCCGGCATCGGTGCCGATCCACAGGCGCCCTGCGGCGTCGGCCTGCAGCGCCATCACGGTGTCCGACACCAGGCTGGCGGGATCGGCGTCGGCGTGGCGCAGGTGGGTGAAGCCGCTGGCGCCCGGCGCGCGGCGGTCGAGGCCGGCCGCGTAGGTGCCGACCCACAGCGCGCCGTCCGGCGTCTGCGCCACCGCCCACACGTCGTCGCCGGCCAGGCTGGCCGGATTCGCGGCGTCGTGGCGCCAGTGCTCGAAGCGCTGCGCCTGCGGGTCGTAGCGGTTCAGGCCGGTGCCCTCGCCGCCCGCCCACAGGCGGCCGCCACGATCGACGAACAGCGTCGAGATGTCGTTGGCCGGCAGGCTGCCGGGATCGCGCCCGTCGTGGCGGAACACCTCGAAGCCGACGCCGTCGTAGCGCGCCAGGCCGTCGCGCGTGCCGACCCAGACGAAACCATCGCCGTCCTGCACGGTCATGTACACCGCGCTCGACGGCAGGCCGTCGGCCACGCCGTAGTGGCGGAACAGCGGCGTCGGCAGCGGCGCGGGCGCAGCAGCGGGCGCCGCGGCCAGCGCGGCGGCGAGCAACAGGGCCTGGAGCATGGCGGATTCCCTCCCCTTCGGAATCTCTGCGATCGATAGCGGAAACCGCGCCGCGGGCGCGCGCGCGCCGCGTCCTCGCATCCTTCTCCCTTGCGCGGCAAGGGATCCCCTTCGATGCGGGCGGGTCGCGGCGTCCGCGCGGCGCCCCCGGTCCCGGCATCGCAGCGGCGATCATGCCAAATCGCGGCGTCGGCGGCTGCAAGCGCGGATTCCTGCACGCTGCGTTCACGCCGCATCACTGCCGGCCACCGCACAATCGCGTAATCTCCCCGGCCGTGGAAACGCCCATGCGACCGTTCGCGTCCATCGCCCTGTTGCCGGTGCTGCTGGCCGCCGGCGCGCACGCCGCGCCGCCGCAGGACTACCGCATCGACCCGGTGCACAGCCAGATCACCTTCTGCGTCGACCATGACGGCTTCTCGACCGCGTGCGGGCGGCTGCGCGTCGCCGCCGGCTGGCTGCACTTCGACCGCGACGACTGGAGCCGCTCCAGCGTCGTCGCCGATATCGACCTCGGCAGCGCGGACATGGGCGACGCGGAATGGGACAAGGCGGTGCGCGGCAAGACCTTCCTCGACGCCGGGCGCGCGCCGCTGGCGCATTTCGAAAGCACGTCGGTGCGACGCGACGACGACGCGCACGGCGAACTGCGCGGCACGCTGAGCCTGCGCGGCATCGACCGCGAAGTGGCGATCCCGTTCCGCGTCAACCGCGTCGGCATCACCGCGTTCGGCCTGCACACCATCGCCGGCTTCTCCGGCAACCTCGCGCTGGCGCGCCGGGACTTCGGCATGACCGCCTTCGGGAAGTCGGTCGGCGCCGAGGTGCAGGTGCGGCTGGAGATCGAGGCGATCCTGGACAGCCGCGCGCCGGAAACCTACCGCATGCACGAGGCCGCGCACGATGCCGCTACGCAGCAGTGACGCGCGCTGGGGCGCGCTGGCGCAGTTCTTCCACTGGACGGTCGCGCTGCTGATCGTGGCGCAGGGCGCGATCGGCCTGAGCATGGTCGAGATGGCGACCACGCCGGCCAAGGTGAAGGTGTACGCGCTGCACAAGTCGATCGGCCTGACCGTGCTGGCGCTGGCGCTGCTGCGCCTGGCCTGGCGCGCGGCCGACCGCCGGCCCGCCGACCCGCCGGCGATGCCGCGCTGGCAGGTGCGCGCGTCGCGGCTGACGCATGCGGCGCTGTACGCGCTGATTCTCGCCATCCCGCTGAGCGGCTGGCTGTTCAACTCCGCCGCCAATTTCCCGCTGAGCTGGTTCGGCCTGCTGCACGTGCCCAGCCTGACCGCCGGCGCGGACCCGGCGCTGAAGGCGCTCGCGCGCGGGACGCACGAGGCGCTGTTCTGGATCCTCGCCGCGGTGCTGGCGCTGCACGTCGGCGCCGCGCTCAAGCACCACCTGGCCGACCGCGACGACGTGCTGGCGCGCATGCTGCCTTGGCGCACGCGGCGCGCGTCCGCTTCCGCCGGAGATCCCGCCCGATGAAACGCCTCGTCCTCGCCCTCGCCGCGCTCGCCTTCGCCCTGCCCGCCGCGGCGCGCGACTGGAACGTCGACGCCGCGCGCAGCTCGCTCGGTTTCGTCGGTACCTACCAGGGCGAGGCGTTCGACGGCACGTTCAAGCGCTTCACCGCGAGGATCGCCTACGACCCGGCCGATCTCGCCCACGCGAGGTTCGACGTCACGGTCGACCTCGCCAGTGCCGGCACGCAGAACGCGGAGCGCGACCAGATGCTGCCCGGCGCGGACTTCTTCGACGTGGCGAAGTTTCCCGCCGCGCATTTCGTCAGCAGCGCTTTCCGCAGGGCCGCCGACGGCGGCGTGCTGGCCGACGGCACGCTGACCCTGCGCGGCGTCAGCAAGCCGGTGACGCTGACGGTGAAGTTCGCGCCCGCCGGCGGCGGCGCCACGCTCGACGTGGCGACCACGCTGAAGCGCCTCGACTACGGCATCGGCGGCGGCGACTGGGCCGACACCTCGGTGATCGCCGACGCGGTGACGGTGAAATCGCACCTGGTGCTGACGCCGGCCGGCGGCTGAGCGGCACGCTGTCCACGATCATCACGGCTTTGCATTTCTCCCTCTCCCCAACGGGGAGAGGGTCGGGGTGAGGGGGTGCCGTCCGCAGGACGGTTTGTTCTTCGCCAGCAGAAACGAGAACGCGCTTCGCGCGTCCCCCTCACCCTACCCTCGTCCCGTTGGGGAGAGGGGCAAGATGCGCAGTCGCCGCTTGCAGCACCTCTACCACCGGGCGCGCATTCTGCGTGCGCGCCTACGCCACCGCCTGCGTCGGTGCCGCGGCCAGCAGGCTGCGCACCAGGCCGGCGAGGTGCGCGAGGTACCGTTCCGGGTAGTCGATGCCGTTCTCGGCGTCGTGCAGGAACGGGTTCATCAGCGTGTGGCGCAGGATCACGACGCGGTCGTCCTCGCCGGCCTCGTCGCGCGGCGTGGCCGAAAGCGTGGCCGGGTCGAGTTCCAGCTCGGCCAGCACGCGCGCGGTGTCGGCCGGGCCGAGCGCGTCCGGGCGCAGGGTGGTGATCGAGCCGAAGAACACCTTGGTCTGCAGCGGCTGGTGCGCGTCGATGCGCAGCGCGTCGTGCAGGCGGCCGACGAACTGGTTCATCGCGCGCAGCGAGCGGTTGCCGCGCGGGTTGATCGCCACGCACACCAGGTTGCTGTCCGGCTCGAACGGCACGCGCACGACGGCGATGTCGGCCAGCGCCGCGGCGAAGTCGGCGAGCGCGTCGTTGAAGCGCTCGGCCGCCTGCACGGTCTCGCGCGGGATGCGGCCGAAGTGCTCGCGGTCCAGCGGCAGCACGCGGTGGGCGACGTAGGCCGCGGCCGCGGCCGCGCCCGACTTCGAGCCTTCCAGCGTGTAGCGACCGAGCGCGCGGAAGGTGTCGCGGTAGTCCGCGGCCTCGCCGCGCTCGAACACGTAGTCGGCGTCCTCGGCCAGCAGCGCCATCGCGCGGTGGTCGCGGCAGACGAACGCGCCGGCGCCGTACGGCAGGTAGCCGAGCTTGTGCGGATCGACGGTGACGCTGTCGGTGCGCGCCAGCGCGGCGAAGGCGTCGTACACCGGACGGGTGGGAAAGTAGCGGAAGTCCTCGCGCACCGTCGCGTGCGGCAGCAGGCTTCCGTCGGGCGCGCGGAACAGCGTCGCCAGGTAGCCGCCCCAGGCGGCGTCGACGTGCACGCCGAAGCCGAGCCCGGCGCCGGCCAGGCGGTCGCGTGCGGCGACGATGCGGTCGATCGGGTCGAGCGTGCCGAACTCGGTGGTGCCGAGCACGCCGACCACGGTCAGCACCGGCTGGCGGCGCGCGGCGGCCTGCTCCAGCAGCGCGTCCAGCGCGTCGGCATCCATGCGCATGCGCTGCTCCGGCACGCGCTTCAGTTGCGCGGTGCCGAGGCCGAGCAGCTTCATCGCCTTCGGCCACGAATAGTGCGCGGTGACCGGCACCACCACCCACGGCGAGGCCAGCGCGGGGTGGCGGCGGAAGTATTCGACGCTGCCCAGGGTCTCGATGCGCTGCGCCTGCAGCGCCGCGGCGAGGCGCGCGCGCTCGCCCTGCGGCGCGGCGGCAAGGCGCGCGCCCCACGCCTGCTGCAGGGCGATCACGCCGGCCGTGTCGAGATTGCCCAGGGTCCAGTCGTTGCAGCGGCGCAGGCCGTCGGACAGGCCCGGCGCGGTCAGGTCCTCGCCCAGTTCGGCCAGCGCCTCGCGCAGCGCCGGCGCGTAGCACTTCAGCGCCAGCGCCAGGCGCAGCGCCTGGTAGTTGGCCGCGGTGCCGCCCGAGGTCAGGCAGCCGAACGCGCAGTCGGCGCGCCGCTCGTCGTCGGCATAGCCGAGCATGCGCGCGAGCTGCAGGCCGACGCTGATCTCCATGTCGAGCGTCACCGGCGCGGCGTCGCCGGCCACGTTGTTGGGGTTGTACGGCAGCGTGGTCATCCACGCCAGCAGGCCCGGCAGCAACAGGTCGGAGGCCATGTGGCCGATGTAGCGCGGGCTGTAGAACGGCACCGAGCGCTTCAGCGACGCCGACAGGGCGTGCAGTTCGCGGCGCATGCGCGCGGCGAACGCCTGGTAGTCGGGCTGCTGCGCGGCGCCGGTCGGGATCGCCGGCGGATCCTCGGGGTGGAAGTTGCGCCGCCAGTACACGTGGTCGCGCAGCAGTTCCACCAGCACCTGCTCGAACAGGACGTCGTTCTCGCCGTAGGGGCCGAGGAAACAGGGATAGAGCGAAGGATGGGCCATGGCGCCGGCTTCCGCAGGTTGCGCGGAGTCTAGGCGGCGCCCCGGCGCGGGCCGTTGACCTGCGTCAGCCCCCGACGAAATCGGCCGCCGCCGCGGCGTCGAACGGCCAGTCCAGCTCGCGGCCGCTGGCGACGTCGCGCAGCACCGGGATGCGCGTGCCGTAGCGCGCCTCCAGCGCGTCGTCGCCGTCGATCCACACGCTGTCGAAATCGGGCACGCGCGCGGCGGCCAGCACGGCCAGCGCCTGGTCGCACAGTTTGCAGTCGTCGCGTTGGTAGAGGATCAGGGGCATGGCGGCTGGAAGTGGGAAGTGGGAAGTGGGAAGTGGGGAGTGGGGAGTGGGGAGTGGGGAGTGGGGAGTAGAGAAGAGGGAGGATGTAATGGCGGGTACCACGCGACATTGCTGCAATGCTCTTCCCACTCCCCACTCCCTACTCCCGATCTCCTGCGTTTCCCCACGCCCACCGCGTAGAATACCGGAGCCCTCCCCATCATCCACGCCATGGCCGTCAGCGTCTTCGACCTGTTCAAGATCGGTATCGGACCGTCGTCCTCGCACACGGTCGGGCCGATGCGCGCCGCGGCGCGCTTCGCCAGCCACTGGCTGGAGGAAAAGGGCGTGCTCGGCGAGGTGCGGCGCGTGCGCTGCGAACTGTTCGGCTCGCTGGCGATGACCGGCCGCGGCCACGGCACCGACAAGGCGGTGCTGCTCGGCTTCGAGGGCGAATGGCCCGACCGCGTCGATCCCGACGCGATCCCCGCGCGCCTCGAGCGCATCCGCACGAGCGGCCGCATCCGCCTGCTCGGCAGGCACGAGATCGCGTTCGACGAGAAGCACGATCTCGTCTTCAACAAGCGCCAGAAGCTGCCCTACCACTCCAACGGCATGCGCTACTCCGCCTACGGCGAGGGCGAGAAGCTGCTGGCGACGCGCGATTACTACTCGGTCGGCGGCGGCTTCGTGGTCAATCCCGACGAGGCCGCCGAGGACCGCATCGTCGCCGACACCACGCCGCAGCGCTACCCGTTCTCCTCCGGCGACGCGCTGCTGCGGATCTGCGCCGCCGAGAAGCTCGGCATCGCGCAGGTGATGCTGGAAAACGAGAAGGCCTGGCGCAGCGAGGCCGAGATCCGCGCCGGCCTGCTCGGCATCTGGCGCGCGATGCAGGACTGCGTGACGCGCGGCCTGCGCTCGTCGGGTACGCTGCCCGGCGGGCTGAAGGTGCAGCGCCGCGCGCCGATGATGGCGACGGAGCTGACCAGCCGCCCCGAGGCGTCGCTGAAGGACCCGCTGACCATCCTCGACTGGGTGAACCTGTACGCACTCGCCGTCAACGAGGAGAACGCCGCCGGCGGCCGCGTCGTCACCGCGCCCACCAACGGCGCCGCCGGCATCGTGCCCGCGGTGCTGCACTACTACGACCGCTTCTGCCCGAACTCCAGCGAGAACGGCATCGTCGACTTCCTGCTGACCGCCGGCGCGATCGGCATCCTCTACAAGGAAAACGCCTCGATCTCCGGCGCCGAGGTCGGCTGCCAGGGCGAGGTCGGCGTGGCCTGCTCGATGGCCGCCGGCGGCCTGACCGCCGCGCTGGGCGGCTCGATGGGCCAGGTCGAGAACGCCGCCGAGATCGGCATGGAGCACAACCTCGGCCTCACCTGCGACCCGATCGGCGGCCTGGTGCAGATCCCCTGCATCGAGCGCAACGCGATGGGCGCGGTCAAGGCGATCAACGCCAGCCGCATGGCCCTGCGCGGCGACGGCAAGCACCACGTGTCGCTGGACAAGGTGATCAAGACCATGCGCGACACCGGCAACGACATGAAGGACAAGTACAAGGAGACCTCGCGCGGGGGCCTCGCCGTCAACGTGATCGAGTGCTGATTCCGCCACTCCCCTGCCGTGCAGGGGAGGCAGCCGGGGATGCGCGCGACGGCCTGCCCGCGTTCTACATCCCCGACTTCATGGTACGCACGGCCGATGCGATTTTTCTCGTCGAGACCAAGGCGCAGCAGCAGGTCGGCCACCCGAACGTGCAGCGCAAGCTGAAGGCGGCCACCACTTGGTGCGGACGGATCAATACGCTGGCGCCGGGGCAGCGCGGCGAACGCGTATGGCACTACGCGCTGGTCGGCGAGTCGCTGTTCCACGACTGGCGGCGGAAGGGCGCCCGGTTGAACGATCTGCTCGCATTCTCGCGAGCCCGCCCGGCTGCGGTCGCCCACGATCAGGCGGGACTGGCACTCGGGGACTGAGCGTCGGAACGCGGCCGCGGATTGCACGCCGCTCCGCCCGCATGACCCCTGGCAGGGCTGACAGCCCGGCCGGATGCTGAGATCATCGCGCCCTTGGCCGGACCTCTGGCCCGATGCCTTCGCCGGGAAATCTCCCTTCCGACCCGTTCCAGCGCGGACGCGCCTGCGCAGCGCGGCGCGCCAAGGAGTACGCGATGTCCGCAAACAGTCCGATCCGCCGCGAAGTCGGCCCCTTCGCCCTGATGCTGACCGGCCTCGGCTCGATCATCGGCTCCGGCTGGCTGTTCGGCGCGTGGCGCGCGGCCGGGCTGGCCGGCCCCGGCGCGGTGTGGGCGTGGGTGCTGGGCGCGGCGATCATCACCACCATCGCGCTGACCTACGCCGAGCTCGGCGCGATGTTCCCCGAGTCCGGCGGCATGGTGCGCTACGGCCACTACTCGCACGGCTCGCTGGTCGGCTTCATCGCCGCGTGGGCGAACTGGATCGCGATCGTCTCGGTGATCCCGGTCGAGGCGGAAGCGTCGGTGCAGTACATGGCCTCGTGGCCGTACGCGTGGGCGCACAACCTGTACGTGCACATGCCCGACGGCCGCGGCGAGCTGACCGCGCCGGGCCTGGCGATCGCCGCGGTGCTGGTGGTCGTCTACTTCCTGGTCAACTTCTGGAGCGTGAAGCTGTTCGCGCGCTCCAACACCGCGATCACCGTGTTCAAGCTGGTGGTGCCGGCGGCGACCGGCCTGGCGCTGATCGCGTCCGGCTTCCACGGCGGGAACTTCGCGGTCGGCATCGACGGCGGGTCGCACGCGATCGACTTCGCCGCCGTGCTGACCGCGGTCGCCACCGCCGGCATCGTGTTCAGCTTCAACGGCTTCCAGAGCCCGGTCAACCTCGCCGGCGAGGCGCGCAATCCGGGCAAGAGCATCCCCTTCGCGGTGCTCGGCTCGATCGCGCTGGCGACGGTCGTCTACGTGATCCTGCAGGTGGCCTATCTCGGCGCGGTGCCGCCCGAGCTGCTGGCCAAGGCCGGCTGGAACGGCATCGACTTCCGCTCGCCGTTCGCCGAGCTGGCGATCATCGTCAACCTGCACTGGCTGGCGATGCTGCTGTACGTCGACGCCTTCATCAGCCCCAGCGGCACCGGCATCACCTACACCGCCACCACCGCGCGCATGATCTACGGCATGGAGCGCAACGGCACGCTGCCGAAGATCCTCGGCGCGCTGCATCCGAAGTGGGGCGTGCCGCGCCCGGCGATGTGGTTCAACCTGGCGGTGTCGTTCCTGTTCCTGTTCTTCTTCCGCGGCTGGGGCACGCTGGCGGCGGTGATCTCGGTGGCGACGATCATCTCCTACCTGACCGGCCCGGTCAGCGCGATGACGCTGCGCCGCACCGCGCCGGAACTGCACCGCCCGCTGCGCCTCGCCGCGCTGCCGCTGCTGGCCGGCGTCGCCTTCGTCATGGCGACCGAGCTGCTGTACTGGGCCAAGTGGCCGCTGACCGGCGAGATCATCCTGCTGATGGTGGTCGCGCTGCCGGTGTACCTGTACTACCAGGCCAAGGCCGGCTGGCACGACTTCGGCCGGCAGATGCAGGGCGCCTGGTGGCTGGTGTTCTACCTGCCGACGCTGGCGCTCGTCTCCTGGGCCGGCAGCACCATGTTCGGCGGCAAGGGCTACCTGCCCTACGGCTGGGATCTCGCCGTCGTCGCCGTCGTCGGCCTGGTGTTCTACGCGTGGGGCGTGAAGTCCGGCTGGCGCACGCCGTCGGTGGAAGCCGCACAGATGGAAGCGCGCGCGCACCCGGCCGCGCCGCTGGTGCCGCCCGACGAGGAAACCGCGGAGCGCGTCACCGGGCATTGAGTTCCGTTCCACGCACGGAGGCAGCAGCGGCGGAACCGATGATGCCGATTCCGCCCCACGTCCCCATCCATCTTGGTCGCGTAGGGCGGAAGCCGCATCGCGGCTTCCGCCGGTGGTCGGCGAAAGCGCGCGGTGGAGCGGCGGCGGAACCGGCGAGGCCGGTTCCGCCCTACGTCCTGCGTTCGGCGGCAATCGGGTCACCGAGCGCCAGCACGTCGCCCAGCAGCGCCTGCGCGGTAACCTCCGGCCCGGCGCCGGGGCCCTGGATCACCAGCGGCTGCGCGCGATAGCGGGTGGTGGTGAGGACGAACAGGTTGTCGGTGCCGTCGAGGCGCGCGGCCGGATGCGTCGCGGGCACTTCGGTCAGGCCGACCCGCGCGCGGCCGTCGGCGTCGAGGCGGGCGAGGAAGCGCAGCACGCAACCGCGCGATGCGGCCGCGGCGTGGCGCGCGGCGAGCGGCGCGTCGAGTTCTTGCATGCGCGCGAGGAACGCCTCGGCGTCCAGCGCGCGCAGCGGCGCGGGCACCAGGCCCTGCACGTCCACCTCGTCGCAGTCCGGCGCGAAGCCGGCGGCGCGCGCGAGGATCAGCAGCTTGCGCGCGACGTCGGCGCCGGAGAGATCGCAGCGCGGATCGGGTTCGGCGTAACCGCCCGCGCGCGCCTCGCGCAGCAGCGCGGAGAACGGCCGACGGCCGTCGTAGCTGTTGAACAGCCACGACAGCGAGCCGGAGAACACGCCCTCCAGCTTGAGCAGGCGATCGCCGCAGGCGCGCAGGCGGCGCAGCGTCGAGAGCACGGGCAATCCGGCACCGACGGTGGCCGCGTCGCCATAGCGCGCACCGCCCGCCAGCGCCGCCTGCAGCGCACGCCAGCCAGCGAGTTCGCCGCCGGCCAGCGTCTTGTTCGCGGTGACCACGCGGTAGCCGCGCGCCAGCCAGCGCGGATGCTGCGCGGCGAGCGCGGTACTGGCGGTGGCGTCGACGATCGCCTTGTCCGCCGCGCCGCTGGCGTCGAGCGCCGCCAGCAGCACCGCGTCGTCGCGCGCCTCGCCTTCCGCCTGCAACCGCTCGCGCAGGCCGCGGCCGGCAAGGCATGCGGCATCGGTGCACTGCCGGCGCGAATCGGCCACGCCGACCAGGCGCAGCGGCGCCGCCGCCGGCGTATCGAGCAGCCGCAGGAACGCGCCGCCGACGACACCGGTGCCGAGCAGCACCAGCGCGGTCCGCGCGGGCACCGCGCCGCGCGCCGGCGCGGGACGCGCGCGATCGGCCAGCACTGCGCTCATGCCGGCTGCGCCCACGCAGGCGCGGCCGCGACCGCCGACGCGACCGCCGTTTGCAACTCGCCGTCGCCGAGAGAGTCGCGGCCACGCCCGCCCCTGCCGGCCGCCTGCGCGCGCGTCAACGCGGCAGCGAGATCGGCGCACAGGTCGTCCGCATCCTCGATGCCGATCGACAGCCGCAGCAGGCTGTCGGCGATGCCGGCGGCGCGGCGCGCCTCCGGCGCCATCGCCGCATGCGTCATCGTCGCCGGATGCGCGACCAGGCTCTCCACGCCGCCCAGCGATTCCGCCAGCGAGAAGCAGCGCAGGCCGTCGAGGAAGGCGACGATCGCCGCCTCGCCGCCGCGCAGCTCGAAGCTCAGCATCGCGCCATGGCCGTCCTGCTGGCGCGTCGCCAGTGCATGACCGGGATGCCCGGCGAGACCCGGGTAATACACGCGCTCGACCGCGGCATGGCCGTCGAGCAGCGCGGCGACGCGCGCCGCGTTCTCCTGGTGCACGCGCAGGCGCGCGCCCAGCGTGCGCAGGCCGCGCAGGGTGAGGAAGCTGTCGAACGGCGCGCCGGTCAGGCCGAGGCAGTTCGCCCACCAAGCGAGCTGGTCGGCGACGACCTCATCCCTCGCCACCACCGCGCCGCCGACCACGTCGCTGTGGCCGTTGATGTACTTGGTGGTGGAATGCACGACGAGGTCGGCGCCGAGCGTAAGCGGACGCTGCAGCGCCGGCGACAGGAAGGTGTTGTCGACCGCGCACAGCGCACCCGCGGCATGCGCGGCCTGTGCGACGCGGCGGATGTCGGTGATGCGCAGCAGCGGGTTGGACGGCGTCTCCACCCACACCAGCGCCGGTCGCTTCGCCAGCGCCTCGGCGCAGGCGCGCGCATCGCCGAGGTCGGCGAAGCGCACGCGGAAGCGGCCCTTGCGCGCCCACGCGTCCAGCAGGCGCCAGCTGCCGCCGTAGCAGTCGTGCGAGGCGACCACCAGCGCGCCCGCCGGCACCAGTTCCAGCACCAGCGCCACCGCGGCCATGCCGCTCGCGGTGACCACCGTGCCGGCGCCCTGCTCCAGCTCGGCGAGCGCGGCGGCCAGCAGGTCGCGCGTCGGGTTGCCGCTGCGCGAGTAGTCGTAGGCGCGCTTCTGCGCGAAGCCGGCGAAGGCGTAGTTGGTGCTGAGGTGCAGCGCCGGCACCACCGCGCCGTGCTGGCTGTCGGTCTCGATGCCGGCGCGCACCGCGCGCGTACAGGGGGCGAGTTCAGTCATGGCGGGTTCCTTCGATGGCGATGGCTTCGCGCAGCAGCGGGGCGAGCGCCGCGGCGTCCTTGAGGAAGGCGTCGTGGCCGTAGGGCGAATCGAGCACGTGCAGCGTCGCCGGCGCGCCCAGCCGGCGCTGCAGTTCGCACAGGTCGCCGAGCGGCACCACGCGGTCGGTGGAAAAGGCGATCAGCGTGGCCGGCACGCGCACCGACGCCGGCTCGACCGCATGCAGGTCGATGGACTCCGACAGCGCAAGGAAGCGCTCGGCGTCGCAGCGCGCCACGAAGCGCGCGCCCGCCGCCTGCAGCCAGTCTTCCGCGGCGAAGCGGTAGCGGCCGCCGCGGAATTCGGGCGCGGCACCGAAGCGCAGCGCGAACTCGCGCTCGCCGCGGTAGGTCGTCATCGCCAGCCGGCGCGCGAGATCGAGCCCGCCGGCCGCGTCGCCGTGGCGCGCGCCGAAGCGCACGACCTCACGCTGCAGGCCGCGCACCGCCGCGGCGAGCGGATGCGCGCGGTGCGCGCCGGCGATCGCGACGAGGTGGCCGAGGCGATCCGGATGACGCGCCGCGAACGCCAGGCCGACCATCGCGCCGTAGGACGCGCCGACGAAGGCGTGCGCGCGGCCCAGCCCCAGCGCAATCAGCAGCGCGGCCAGTGCGTCGGCCTGGTCCTCGCTGCCGACCGCGCGCGCATCGCCGAGGTCCGCGCGGTCCAGCCAGTCGATCGCCAGCACGCGCACGCGCGTCGTGTCGATCGCGGCGCCGGGACCGGCCAGCGCCGACCACCAGCCGCGTGCGCCGTCCTCGGCGAGGCAGACCTGTCGATCGGCGGAGATGCCGCCCTGCACGACCACCACCGGTGCGCCGTCGGGCCCGTGCAACGCATAGCGCACGCGCACGGCGCGCGGGCCGCCGCCGTGGCGCGGCTGCAGCCACAGGCGGCGCTCGCCGAACGGCGATGCGGGCGCGGCATCGCACGCGGGCGATGGCGCGGGCGCGACGGCAAGATCGGTGGACAGCAGGGTCATCGCGGTTCTCCGGCGGTGCGCCCATCGCGCCGCGGGGAAAACCGGAAAGGGGTTGCGTCGGCCGCGCCGCGCGGATGCGCGGGGCGGCCTTGCAACTCATCTCTCGGCAGATCGCGCCGGGCGCGTCCCCGCAGGAGTTGGCACCGTGCGGACCTTGCGGTTCCGCGGGTTGCCCCGGCTTCAAAGGGCCTGTCCCTCAGCCGGTCTCGATGAGCAGTGGGCGCACTCTAGCGGCGCATGCGGTTCGCGTCAATAGACGTATAGACGTCCAAACGACACGACCGCGCGCAGCGGGCAGGCGGCTCGGCGGGCAACAGCGCGCCGCGCACGATCCGCCTCCGGCCTGGGACGCGGGGGCGCCGCGCGCAGTGCCCGAACGCCGCCCCGATCGGCGCCAGCCGCCGTGGGCGCCGGCGTCCCGCCATGCCGTCGGCGCGAGCGTCCACGGGGGCAGGACGCTATAATGGCTGGTTCTCATACCCTCGAGCCGGGCCGCGCGGGCGGCCAGCCCCATGTCCGAGCACCTCCAAGAAACCCGGCGCCGCCGTACCTTCGCCATCATCAGCCATCCGGACGCGGGCAAGACCACGCTGACGGAGAAGCTGCTGCTGTTCGGCGGTGCGATCCAGATGGCCGGCTCGGTGAAGGGCCGCAAGGCG
Organism: Mizugakiibacter sp.; assembly: GCF_039680435.1. Classification (NCBI taxonomy): domain Bacteria; kingdom Pseudomonadati; phylum Pseudomonadota; class Gammaproteobacteria; order Lysobacterales; family Rhodanobacteraceae; genus Mizugakiibacter; species Mizugakiibacter sp. Next base: position 16,312 of record NZ_JBDKSX010000017.1, read on the forward strand.
GCGCGCCACGCCACCTCCGACTGGATGGCGCTGGAGAAGGAGCGCGGCATCTCGGTGACCTCGTCGGTGATGCAGTTCCCGTACGAGGGCAAGATCGTCAACCTGCTGGACACCCCCGGCCACGCCGACTTCGGCGAGGACACCTACCGCGTGCTGACCGCGGTCGACTCCGCGCTGATGGTGATCGACTGCGCCAAGGGCGTGGAGGAACGCACCATCAAGCTGATGGAGGTGTGCCGCCTGCGCGACACGCCGATCATGACCTTCATCAACAAGCTCGATCGCGAGGGCCGCTCGCCGATCGAGCTGCTGGACGAGGTCGAGTCGGTGCTGAAGATCCGCTGCGCGCCGATCACCTGGCCGATCGGCATGGGCGCGCGCCTGAAAGGCGTGTACCACCTGCTGCTGGACGAGGTGCACATCTACGAGTCCGGCAAGAACTTCACGCGCCAGGACTCGACCATCTTCAAGGGGCTCGACGCGCCCGGCCTGGCCGAGCGCATCGGCGCGCAGGCGCTGGCCGAGCTGCGCGAGGAGCTGGAACTGGTGCAGGGCGCCTCGCACCCGTTCGACCCCGACGCCTACCTCGCCGGCCGCCAGACGCCGGTGTTCTTCGGCTCTGCGGTGAACAACTTCGGCGTGCAGCCGCTGCTGGATTTCTTCGTCGAGCACGCGCCGGCGCCGCGGCCGCGCGCCACCACCACGCGCGAAGTGCGGCCGGAGGAAGAGAAGCTGACCGGCTTCGTCTTCAAGATCCAGGCCAACATGGATCCGGCGCAGCGCGACCGCGTGGCGTTCATGCGCATCTGCTCGGGCCGCTACGCGTCCGGCATGAAGGCGCTGCACGTGCGCGCGGCCAAGGAAGCGAAGCTCGCCAATGCGCTCACTTTCATGGCCTCCGACCGCGAGATCGTCGACACGGCGTATCCCGGCTACGTGATCGGCCTGCACAACCACGGCACGATTTCGATCGGCGATACCTTCACCGAGGGCGAGGCGCTGTCGTTCACCGGCATCCCCAACTTCGCGCCGGAACTGTTCCGTCGCGCGCGCCTGCGCGATCCGCTGAAGATGAAGCAGTTGGCGAAAGGCCTGGCGCAGCTCTCCGAGGAAGGCGCCACGCAGTTCTTCCGCCCGCTGATGTCGAACGACCTGATCCTCGGCGCGGTCGGCGTGCTGCAGTTCGACGTGGTCGCCTACCGGCTGAAGGACGAGTACGGCGTCGACTGCGCGTTCGAGAACGTCGGCGTGGTCACCGCGCGCTGGATCCACTGCGCGGACGCGAAGAAGCTGGAGGAGTTCCGCGACAGGAACGCGACGAACCTGGCGCTGGACGCCGCCGGCGAGCTGGTCTACCTCGCCCCTTCGCGGGTCAACCTGCAGCTCGCGCAGGAGCGCTGGCCGCAGGTGACGTTCGCCGCGACGCGCGAGCACGCCAGCGCGGTCGACGCCTGAGCATGCCTACGCCGATGATCGATCCCGGGCGGCCACGCCCGGCCGCGGGCTGACCCACATCGCGATGCGCGCGCGGAACACCGCCGCCCCTGCGGGGTCGCGCACCATCACCTCGACCGGCAGGGCATAGCCCTCCGCCGCGACGCGCGGCGGTTCGGCGAAGACGGCAGTGGCGCGCATGCGTCCGCGCGCCTTGGCCAGGTACTCGACGCTCATGCCCTTGGGGATCCAGCGCATGCCGGGCGGCAGCCCGGCCTCGGCCAGCAGCCCTGCGGCCAGTTCCGCCATCGCGCACAGCGCGATCGCATGCACCGTACCGATGTGGTTGCGTACCGCGCGGCGGTCGCGGATCGCCACCTCGCAGGTCTCCGCCGCGAGCCGTTCCACCCGCGGCGCGATGCTGGCGAAGTACGGCGCACGCAGGCAGACCAGGCGGCTGAACAGCCAGGCGCCGCCCGGCCAGCGCCGCAACGCCCGGTAGCGCCGCAGCAGCGGCGCGTCGGCCGGTGCCATCACGGCCCCGGGGCTCGGCGTGGCCGTGCCGCGCATGCCGGCGCCTCAGGCCACCGAGCGCAACGCCGCGCCCGGCCCGCGCTGCACGGCGGCTTCCAGCTCCTTCGGATCGAAATCGTCGACGGCGATGAACTCCGCGCTGATCCGGCGCACGCGCGCCAGCAGCTCGCGCTCCTCGGCGCCGATCTCGCCCAGCTTCTCCGCCTCGGCCAACTGCTCGAAATACTCGTGCGCCCGGATCGCGCCCGACTTCAGCGCCTTGAGGAACTTGCGCTCGACCGGCTCGGCGGCGATCGCCTCCGGCAGCAGCGCGTTCATGCGGCCGACCTCGTTGTTCGGCGCCGGCGTCAGGTAGGCCCACGTCGTCAGGCGGTCGCGCGCCTCGTTCGGCGCGGTCAGCAGCGCGGCGACGCGACGGCCGAGGCGATCGGACGCCGGCACCTCGCGGCGGCCGAACGGGAACACCAGCGCGCGCAGCAACCACGCCACCGGCCGCACCGGGAAGTTGCGCAGCACGCCGTCCAGCGCCATCTGCATGCGCCACACGCATTCGTGGAAGGCCCAGGCCAGCAGCGGGCGGTCGGCCTCGGGGCGGCCCTGGTCCTCGTAGCGCTTCAGCATCGCGCTGGCGATGTAGAGGTAGCTCAGCACGTCGCCGAGGCGCGCGGAGATCTTCTCCTTGAACTTCAGCTTGCCGCCGAGCACGCCCATCGCCACGTCGGCGGTCAGCGCCAGCGCGGCGGAATACCGGTTGAGCTTGCGGTAGTAGCGGCGCGTGTAGGCGTCGCCCGGCGCCTGGCCGATCTTCGCGTGTGCCAGCCCCAGCACCAGCGCGCGCACGGCGTTGGCGACGCCGAAGCCGAGGTGCTGGAACAGCACGCGGTCGAACGTCGCCAGCCGCTCGCGTGGATCGGCGATGCGCACCGCTTCCATTTCCTTCAGCACGTACGGATGGCAGCGCACCGCGCCCTGGCCGAAGATCATCAGGCTGCGCGTCATGATGTTGGCGCCCTCGACGGTGATCGAGATCGGCGCGCCCTGCCAGCTGCGGCCCAGGTAGTTCTTCGGGCCGAGCACGATGCCCTTGCCGCCGTGCACGTCCATCGCGTCCTGCACGACCTCGCGGCCGAGCTGGGTGGCGTGGTACTTGCCGATCGCCGAAGTCACGGCAGGTTTCTCGCCGCGGTCGACGGCGGCGGCGGTGGCGCGCGACAGCGCGGTGATCGCATAGGTCCAGCCGCCGATGCGTGCCAGCGCTTCCTCGACGCCCTCGAAGCGGCCGATCGCCAGGCCGAACTGCTTGCGGATGCGCGCGTAGGCGCCGGTGGCGGCGGCCGCCATGCGCACGAAGCCGGTGGCGTTGGACGGCAGCGAGATCGCGCGGCCGACCGACAGGCACTCGACCAGCATGCGCCAGCCGTGGCCGGCCATCGCCGGGCCGCCGATCAACTGGGCGAGCGGCACGAACACGTCCTTGCCGCGCACCGGGCCGTTCTGGAACGGCACGTTCAGCGGCAGGTGGCGACGGCCGATTTCCAGGCCGGCGGTTTCGCGCGGCAGCAGCGCCAGCGTGATGCCGAGGTCGGCCTTGTCGCCCAGCAGGCGCTCGGGGTCGTGCATGCGGAACGCCAGGCCGACCACGGTCGCCACCGGCGCCAGCGTGATGTAGCGCTTGTCGAAGGTGAGGCGCACGCCCAGCGTTTCCTCGCCCTTCCAGCGGCCCTTGCAGACGATGCCGTAGTCGGGGATCGAGGTGGCGTCGGAACCGGCGAACGGGCCGGTCAGCGCGAAGCACGGGATCTCGCGGCCGTCGGCGAGGCGCGGCAGGTAGTGATCCTTCTGCGCGTCGGTGCCGTAGTGCAGCAGCAGCTCGGCGGGGCCGAGCGAGTTCGGCACCGCCACCGTCGAGGCGACGGTGGCGGAGATGCTGGCCAGCTTCTGCAGCACCGCCGAGTGCGCCAGCGCGGAGAATTCGAGGCCGCCGTAGCGCTTCGGGATGATCATGCCGAAGAACTTGTGCGCCTTGAGGTAATCCCACACCGGCGGCGGCAGGTCGGCCAGCTCGTGGCTGATCTGCCAGTCGTCGATCATGCGGCACAGTTCCTCGACCGGGCCGTCGAGGAAGGCCTGCTCCTCCGCGCTCAGCTCCGGCTTGGGCTCGGCCAGCAGCTTCGACCAGTCCGGGCGCCCGGAGAACAGCTCGCCCTCGAAACCGATCGTGCCGGCCTCCAGCGCGGTGCGCTCGGTGTCCGACAGCGGCGGCAGCACGCGCTCGAACACGCGCAGCAACGGCGCGCTCAGGAAGGCGCGGCGGAAGCCGGTCAGGTTCAGCGGCAGCGCGATCAGCGCGAACGGCGCCGCCACGCTCCAGAAGCCGGCGTGGAAACCCGCGGCGAGGCCGGCGGCGGCGAGCGCCGCGGCGGTCGCGAGGGTCCACGCGCGCAGGCCGGCGCGGCGGTAGGCGCAGGCGAGCGAAACCGCCAGCGCCGCGAACAGGGGAAGCCATTGAGCCATGACGATCACCTCGGGTGTGCGGCGTCCGCGTCGAGGCCGCGGACGAAGGTTTCGATCTCGCGCGTGAACGCGTCGTTGGCGTCCCCGGCGACCATGTGGGTGGCGCGCGGCAGCTCGACGTGGCGCGCATGCGGCACCAGCGCGAGGAATTCGCGCACGGTGTCCGCCGAGACCACGTCGCTGCGCCCGCCGGACAGCAGCAGGGTCGGCAGCTCGACGCGGCGCGCCGCGGCCATCAGCCGCGGCTGGTAGCGTTCGCTCTCGCCGGCAACCGGCTCGAGCATGGCCGGATCCCAATGCCAGCGCAGGCGCGCATCGGCGCCGCGGCGCAGCAGCGGCCGCAACTGCGCCTCGCTCTTGCGCGCGCCGCGATGCGGCAGGTAGGCGGCGATCGCGGCGGCGGCCTCGGCGTAGTCGGCGAAGCCGTCCGGGTGCGCGCGCATGAAGCCGAGGATGCGTTCGACCCCGGCGGACTCCCAGCGCGGGGTGATGTCGACCAGCACCAGCGCGCGGAACGGCGGCGGGCGCCGCTCGCCGGCCAGCGCGAGGCCGAGCAGGCCGCCCATCGAGGCGCCGACCAGCACCGGCGGCCGCGGCAGCGATGCGGCCAGTCCGGCCAGGTCGCCGACGAACTGTTCCAGGTGATAGTCGCCGCCCGCGACGCGCGCGCTGTCGCCGTGGCCGCGCGCGTCGAAGCTGAGGCAGCGGTGGCCGGCCGTCGCCAGCGCCACGGCAGTCGCCGTCCAGGCGTGGCGGGTCTGGCCGAAACCGTGCGCGAACAGCAGCGGGGCGGCGGCGCGCGGGCCGCGGTCGTCCACGGCCAGCCACAGGCCGTCGGCGGTCGGATGGCGCACGCCGCATGCTTCGGGACGGAGTTCGGAAACCGCGACCATACGGGCGAGTATGTGACGCCCTCGCCAGGCAAGTCAATACGCGAAAGTATGGATGCTATCTCATTGTCACGCGTCCGTTTTCCGTCAGGCCGACGAAAGATCGCGTTGCATCGCCGACGCGAACCGCTACCATGCCCGGATGGAAGCCGCTAGCAAGCAAGAACGCACGCGCCTGTCCGCCGACGACTGGGAGCTGGGCGCGCTGGAGCTGATTGCCGAGCAGGGCGTCAGCGCCCTGGCCGTGGAGGCGCTGGCGCGCCGGCTCGGTGTCACCAAGGGCAGCTTCTACTGGCATTTCCGCACCCGCGAAGCCCTGCTGAAGGCGGCGCTGGCGCGCTGGGAGCGCGACGACGACCGCGCCCTGGTCGCCGACGTCGACCCGATCCCCGACCCGCGCGAGCGCCTGCGCGAACTGTTCCGCCGGGTCGCGCGCGAGGTGCAGCCGCACCGCATCTACGCTGCGCTGCTGAAGGCGCTGGACCATCCGCAGGTGCTGCCGCTGATGGCGCGCGTCTCGCAGCGGCGCATGGACTTCCTCGCCCTCGCCTACCGCCAGACCGGCATGGACCGCACCACCGCGCTGAACCGCGCGCGCCTCGCCTACGCCGCCTACGTCGGCTTCCTGCAATTGAACCTGACGCTGGGCCTGCCGAAGCTGAGCCACGAGGAATTCGACGCCTACGTGGCCCACGTGATCGACACGCTGATTCCGGCGTGATGCCCGCCGCGATTCGGTTGCATTGCCCCGGGGGCGGGGCTAACGTCGCTTTTCTGTCAATTCACCAGGGATCCGAGGGGTCATGACGAGCAAGCTGGAATCGCTGAACCGATGGGTGGACGAGGTCGCGCGCCTGACCCGTCCCGAGCGCGTGCACTGGTGCGACGGCTCGGACGCCGAGTACGCCACGCTGCTCGAGCGGATGCAGGCGGCCGGCACGCTGCTCGCGCTGAACCAGGACACCCATCCGCGCTGCTACCTGCATCGCTCCAACCCCTCGGACGTCGCCCGCGTCGAGCACCTCACCTTCGTCTGCACGCGCGAGCGCGACGACGCCGGCCCGAACAACAACTGGATGGCTCCCGCCGAGGCGCACGCGAAGATCGACGCGCTGTTCGACGGCTGCATGCACGGGCGCACGCTGTACGTGATTCCCTACTGCATGGGCCCGATCGACTCGCCGATCGCGCGCTGCGGCGTGGAGATCACCGACAGCCCCTACGTCGTCGCCAACATGCGCATGATGACGCGCATGGGCGAGGCGGCGCTGGCGCGCATCGAACGCGAGGGCGGCTTCATCAAGGGTCTGCACTCCACCGGCGAACTCGACCCCGAGCGCCGCTTCATCATGCACTTCCCCGAGGAGCTTTCGATCAAGTCGTACGGCTCCGGCTACGGCGGCAACGCGCTGCTCGGCAAGAAGTGCCACGCGCTGCGCATTGCCAGCTTCCAGGCGCGCACGGAAGGCTGGCTGGCCGAGCACATGCTGATCGTCGGCATCGAGAACCCGCAGGGCGAAACGCACTACGTCGCCGCCGCGTTCCCGTCCGCCTGCGGCAAGACCAACCTGTCCATGCTGATCCCGCCGGAGGGCTACCGCCGCGACGGCTGGAAGGTGTGGACGGTCGGCGACGACATCTGCTGGATGACGCCCGGCGCCGATGGCCGCCTGTGGGCGATCAACCCCGAGGCCGGCTTCTTCGGCGTGGCGCCCGGCACCAGCACGCGCACCAACGCCAACGCGATGGCGATGCTGCACCACGACACGATCTTCACCAACGTCGCGCTGACCGCCGACAACCGGCCGTGGTGGGAAGGCATCGGCGATGGCCAGCCGATCGTCGACTGGCAGGGCCGCTCCTACGACCCCGCCAACGGCCCGGCGGCGCATCCGAACGCGCGCTTCACCGTGCGCATCAACCAGTGCCCGAGCTGGTCGCCGCGCGCCGAGGATCCGCAGGGCGTGCCGATCTCCGCGATCATGTTCGGCGGCCGCCGCGAGTCGCTGGTGCCGCTGGTGTTCGAGGCGCGCGACTGGGCGCACGGCGTGCTGGTCGGCGCGGCGATGGCCTCGGAGACCACCGCGGCTGCGACCGGCAAGGTCGGCGTGGTGCGCCGCGACCCGATGGCGATGAAGCCGTTCTGCGGCTACAACTACGGCGACTACTTCGCGCACTGGCTGTCATTCGACAAGCCCGGCGCCAAGCTGCCGAAGATCTTCCACGTCAACTGGTTCCGCAAGGGCGCCAACGGCAAGTTCCTGTGGCCGGGCTACGGCGACAACCTGCGCGTGATCGAGTGGATGCTGAAGCGCGTCGCCGGCGTGGTCGCCGGCGCCGAGACCGCGATCGGCACCCTGCCGCGGCGCGAGGAGCTGAACCTCGCCGGCCTCGACCTGCCGGCGGACGCGGCCGACGCGCTGTTCGGCATCGACGTCGAAGGCTGGCGCGGCGAGCTGGCGGCGATCGGCGAATACCTCGACTCCTACGGCGCGCGCATGCCGGCGCGCCTGAAGGCCGAGCAGCAGCGCGTGGCCGCGGCGCTGGCCGGCGGCGAGGCGCGCGCCAGGGCGGCCGCGCACGGCTGACGCGGCGCCCGCGCCTGACGGCTACACTCGCGGGCCGGCACATCGCCGGCCCGCGTCGTTTGCGAGCGTGAAAGCGTTCTACTGCCACCACTTCGAACTGCCGCTGCCCGCCGGCCATCGT